>JALSPX010000080.1 GCA_026985755.1 Sulfurovum sp.
GGGAGAAAGTATATGCACTTTTGTGTTGTTCTTATATTTTTTAAGGTAGTAGAGTGTGGCAAAGGTGTTGTACCCTAAACCAAAACAGATATCTAAAATCGTTAATTTTTCTTTATGAGAGTTGAGAGAAAAAACGGGCTTCACATGTTTTTCCAAACTCTCATGCAGGGCACCATCTTTGGTAGAGTGATAGGGTTCATCAAACTCTTTAGAGTAAAGTGTATGGCTACCATCCTCGCAAAGAACAAGCTCTTTTTGAGGACGTAATTTTGTATTATAAACCAATCTCATCTAGCTCTTTAAATGCAAAAGCAGAGACCACATCTTCTAGTGTCTCTTCATTACGTTTGACAAGGCACATCATACCCTCGTTCATAAAATCAAGGTAGTTTTCGAACTTATTATCAAATACAACAAAATCTATCCACTCTATGCCTGATTGTGTTCTATCTTCATGAAAAACAACAGATTTTGCTTTACCATCGACAAACTCTATAATAGCCCATGTTTTCATTTGTGCTATAGAAACAATTTTAGCTTGCATATCATTACTGCTATCTACAGGAACTAATATATATACACTCATTATTGGTTTGCCTCTTTGAGTTGTTTTTTACTCATTTTGAGTTTTTTGTTGCTCATTTTCCCAATCCCTCTACTTATGACGGTATCGGCAATCTCTTGTGCTTCATCTAGTGAATGCATCTGATAGGTCCCACACTGATATAAGTTAAGCTCAGGAATATCCTTCTCACTTTTTACATTGAGTACATCTTGCATAGACTTTTTCCATGCTTTGGCTACTTTTTTAGCCTTTGGTGCACCGAGTAGAGACATATAAAACCCTGTACGACAGCCCATAGGTGAAAGGTCGATGATTTCTACATCATCCGAGTTCAAGTGGTCTCGCATAAAACCTGCAAAGAGATGCTCCAAAGTATGGATACCACGCTCTGGAAGTATCTCTTCATTAGGCACACAAAAACGCAAATCGTATACCGTAATCTCATCACCACTCGGGCTACTCATTTTTTTGGCTACTCTCACTGCTGGTGCTATCATCTTGGTATGGTCTACTGTAAAACTGTCTAATAATGGCATAGTATTTCCTTCTAATTTTTCAAATTATAACAAAATAAATGAGGAATGAGGAGCGAGGAATTAAGAATGAGGAAAATCTTCAGAAAAGTTTGGATTTTGTGCATATATAGCGTATAAATATTTCATGTTAAGTTACTGTAAATTTGGTTGGGTTTTAGAAAAGCTCAGATTTGGTGCTATATAAGCGTATAAAGATTTCTTTTGAATTTGTAGTAGATTTGGCTGAATGGGAGTTGTGTAGAGAAAGAGCTTACTCATAGTAAGTGACTGAACGGAACAACTTCCATTCAGTCGAATATGCTGCAAAAGCAGAAGAAAGATTATACTCTTGCTTCTTCGCGGCGTTGTAATCGTGCCCAATCCTCATCAATATCTTTTTGGATTTTATCAATAATATGTCTATACTCTGGTTTAAACAAGTGTTTATAACGCCCTTGTGCTCCAAGGTAATCTTCTACTTTCAATACATTTTTTGGTCTGTAAAGAATGTTTAGCTCATGCCCATCAATGATTTCATACATTGGGAACATAAGAGAATCTACAGCCAAGTCTGTAATAGAGATAGTGTCTTTTGGCTCAAATTTCCACTCAGTACAACATGGAGAAACCGTGTTGATAAAACATGGTCCTTCAGTCTCTAGTGCTTTCTGGAAACCTTTTGCCATCATTTTCCACTTGTTTGGTGCAAGCTGTGCCACATAAGGAGAGCCATGTGCTGCCATGATAGAAACGATATCTTTTTTCTTCTCTTTTTTACCGTATGAGTGTGTACCTGCAACAGATGTTGAAGTCGTCGCACCAATAGGTGTAGCTGATGATCTCTGACCACCTGTGTTGGCATAGTTTTCATTGTCTAGACAGATGTATGTAAAGTCATGTTGTCTTTCAAATGCACCTGAAAGCCATTGGAAACCAATATCAAAAGTAGAACCATCACCACCAAATGCGACAAATTTTACTGGGGCATCGTTGTCTTTAAGCGTACCTTTTTTCTTTCTTACTTTGTGCATGACTTGTGCAGCAGAGACTGAAGTCGCAGCATTTTCAAACCCGATGTGGATCCATGAAGTATCCCATGAAGTAAATGGATATACCGCTGTTGATACTTCAAGACAACCAGTGTTTGCAGAGACAACCAAGTTATCATCTGTACAGTTCATAAGCTCTCTAACAATCATAGAGTGCGCACAACCAGGACAGAGCGTATGTGCACCCTCAAATCTATCGTTGCTTGTTGAAAATTCTTTTAAGTTTTTTATTGATGTAATTGCCATCTTTAGCTCCTTTTACTCTTAAAGAAACCAAGTTTTGGTCCTCTAAGGTTTACAAATTGTTGGATATCTGTTGTAATATGTCCAGCATCCGCGTTGGCTTGCTGCTCTTTAAATATCGTTTTTAAGTTTTCGATAGAGATATCTCTACCACCAAGACCATAAATGTAGTTTGTTACTAGTGGTCTAGACTCAGAAGTCATCATTGCTGCTGAAACTTCATTATAGAATGCACCCATAGCTCCACCTGGAGATGAACGATCAGTTACACCGATGGATTTTACATTTTTGAGTACCTCTCGTAACTCTTCATAAGGAAAAGGTCTAAAAACACGCATCGCAACCACACCTGCTTTAACACCCTCTTTTCTCATCTCTTTGGCTGCAACTCTTGCAGACTCTACAGTCGTACCAAGTCCGATAATACAAACTTCAGCATCTTCCATATCATACGCTTCAACTCTTTTGTATTCTCTGCCTGTCAAGGCTTTGAATTCAGCAAAAACTTCTTCAATCACTGGTACTGAGTCCATGATAGCTTTGTGTTGTTTTGCTTTGTGTTCAAAGTGCCAATCTTCTTCTGTCTGTGCACCATAAGTTACAGGTCTAGAGAAGTCAAGCATATCATCTACAGGATCGATAGTCCCTACAAATTTTTTCGCTGCTTCGTTTGATAGAGGATAGACATTTTGTGCTGTGTGCGATGTGATAAATCCATCTTGGTGCACCATCATTGGTAATCTTACATCATGATGCTCAGCAATTCTAAATGCACACAGTGCAAGATCATACGCTTCTTGTGCATTAAATGCTGAAACTTGCAACCAACCACAATCACGACCTAAATACATATCTGCATGGTCACCACGTACATTCAACGGAGAAGCAAGAGCACGGTTTACAACATTCAATACAATTGGAAGTCTCATACCAGATGCTTGGTAAAGTACCTCAACCATCAATGCAAAACCTTGTGATGATGTAGCTGTTGCTACACGACCTCCTGCTGCTGATGCACCGATACACCCAGACATTGCTGCATGTTCAGACTCAACCATAATAAATTCACCATCGATATATCCATTACCTACGTATGAGCCATAGTTTTCAACAATGGGTGTCGATGGTGTAATAGGATACGCAACAACCACATCTACATCTGCTTGTCTTAATGCTTGAGATGCTGCATAGTTACCATCCCAAACTTCTCTTTCATTTACTTCAAATTCTACTGCCATTATGACCCCTTATTTCTTTTCTTTTTTCTTTTTTTCAGGCCATGATGCTAATGCATCACCCAAATCTTCATATTCACTAAACATTAAAAGTGATTTTGGGTTTGTTGGACATACTTCCACACAAACTTCACACCCTTTACAGTGGTCATAGTCAATTCCTAACATCTGTTTATCTCTAGATAAAATAGATGAATCTGGACACCATACCCAACAGTTTTGACAGTCAATACAAACATCAATATTAAATACAGGCTTAATGACTCTCCATGATGAAACAGTAGCACTGTATGAATTGTAATCAGAGTAGTTTCTCTCTTCTGCTTTTTGATTAGCAACATTTGAAGCATCACCCTCAAATGCTGGAAGCACTGAACCTTGTGTTACTTCATTCCAACCATATAAATCTTGTCCTGCTTCAAGCTGAAAGCGACCTCTTTTTTCATTTGCTAATAGGTTTAAATCTTGTTGTTCTACTGACATATACTATCCTTACTTAACTTCATTGTATGCTCTGGTAATTGCTTCCATGTTCGCATCAATAATTTTTTGTGGAAACTTTTTAAGTACTCTTTTCATGTTTTCCAAGAAATAATCTAGTTCAAACATTCCTGAAACCTTCACAAAGGCACCAAGCATTGGTGAATTTGGCATAGATCTCTTAATCGTATCCAATGAAATCTGAACACAGTCAACAACATATACTCTATCTTCTTTACCCTCTAATGCGGGAATCGCTTTAATCAGTTCATCTTTTGAAAGATGTGAAGTGATAATATATTTTGTTGTTGGTTTATCATTCATGGTAATATCATCTGTCATTGCCAAAGCAGGATCAATAACAAGTACATAATCAGGCATCATAAATTTCGCATGATCAAAAATTTGTTCATCAGAGATTCTATTATACGCTCTTAGGGCTGCCCCTCTTTTTGCAGAACCATACAACGCAAATGCCTGTACTTCTTTCCCCGTTGTTGCAACAACATCGCCTAGCCCTTTTGCGCCAGATACAGCACCTTGACCAGCACGACTGTGCCATCTAATTTCTGTCATGATTTCTCCTATTTAGTATCGTAATATTTCCCCTATTGTAATGCCCACCCTCTTAAATGGTGTTGAAAATATTATATTTTTGGATGAATATTATCTCTTTGCTATAAATTGTACAGCCTCAAATGCATCTTGATAAATATTATCAGTACATTTTTTTAAACTTTCCATAGTAGAATAACCACATGTAAGCCCCACAGAATAGACATTTGCTGAAGATGCTGAGAGCATATCCATACAAGTATCTCCAATCATCCAAACCTCTTTTGTAACCTTAGGTAACTTTGCTAAAGCTTTTTGTATAGGTTCAGGATGTGGCTTGGGGTACATAACATCTTCTCTGCCTATAAGTACTTCAAAATACTCCATAAGTTGCATATTTTCGAGTAATTCAATAGAATATTTGGCTGTTTTAGTTGTCACTACACCCAATATTGCATATCTACTTGCAAGCTTGACTGCTTCTCTTGCATTAGGGAGTAAAATAGTTTTTGAGAGAAATATCTTACGGTAATGCATTTTATAAGCGTTAACATATTCCCAGACTTGATTCTCTTTGACCCCTAGTGTAGAGAACATTACATCTAAAGGATGTCCAATCTCTGCTTTAATCAGTTCATCATTGGGCACTTCATCACCAAAGGCTTGAAAGGCTACAGAAAAACTCTCCAAGATAGCTTCGGTTGAGTCAATCAGTGTACCATCTAAATCAAAGAGTATAATTTTATTTTTCATGCATCTCCTTTTTGGGGTCTGGATTGAACATCCATATCGTCACAATTGGCACGATAAATCCTACTATGATTACTATCCAAAGCAAGATACCCAAATCATCATAATTGGCAGGGCTAACAACTGTGCCTTTTTCTTTTATCTCCCGTGTGAGTACAAATACTTTGTTCAAGTATTTACTAAAAAGCCCCGAAGCACTAAGCGCAATATTCATCAACGATGCCATAAGAGCAAACCACGTACCCTTTTTACCCTCAGGCGCATAGATGGCTACAAGGGTCAGCATTAGCACCCCTGCAATATAATCAAAAGGAGATGCCAATGCAGTATCTACTAGTGCAACTGTACGTGCATCAAGCCCTAGCAATGTATGTATATTATAGTACATTGCCAAAATAGGTAAAGAGAGTATTGTGCTGATCACTGTCAAAAATATAAGCACTTTTCCGATAGACCTATCGACAATGAATTTGGCTGCAAACCACATACCCGCAAGTGCAATCCCCCCACCTATCATAGAGAGCTTAGCAAAAAAGGCTTCATCAAATTTGAGTACATCTATCTCCCACCATTGAAGTGCAGGACCTACCGAAGGCATTGCCCTGTAGACAAAAATCACTATCATCGCCATTTTAATGTGTTTAATCGTATCCTCATCTAAATCTGCAATGAGTGTATTGAGTAGATATAAAACGATTCCTAAAGAAACGACAAAAACAATCTCTTGTGAGTAGGGTACATCATTATACCCCATCAAAATCACAAACACAGCAAACAACACTCCTCCAAATAAAACTTGTTTATTTAAAGGAGATGGAGCAACAGGATTAAGTTTAACTACTAAAATCCCAATTATGGAAAGGATAGGAATAAACAAAGAGAGTTTAAAAACTGTTTCATAGTCATAGATATCTGCCAGCTCTCCACCAAGCCAACCCATAATAAAGATTGCCAGTCCCAAAGAGAGACGAGACAAGACTTGTATGGTAGCCAACTCTTTTTTAATCTCTTCGTCTGATTGTGTGGTATCTACCACTTCTGTTGTCATCGTATCTGCTACCACATCTTGCATCACAAAACCCACCACACCCAATACAGAAGCAAAAATATAGACACTCTCTTTACTATAAGCAGCTATCCATTGATGTTCTCCTACGATACCTATAAGTAGCACCGTACTCAAAGTCATAAGAATCGCCCCTATAAATACATAGACTTTTCGGTTGGAACCAAAAATAGTGACTGAGTCTACCAGCTGACCAAATATCATTTTAATCGTCCAAGGTACCGTGAGCCACACCCCAAGTGCTACCAAATCTTCTGCACTTAAAGCCAACTCTTTTTTGACCCAAAAGTCTTTTGCTATGGCTACAAATACACTAGAGCCATAGGCAAAGTAAATAAGAAGCAAAGGAATATATCGTACACGTATTGCACGAATGGGTGTCATTATAATATCAATTAAACTCATAGATAGAATAGTAACATACTTTCATTAGAGGTGCCCTATAGAATAAAATTATTAGGTTTCTATAAATTATATTTATTGCTTTATACACTTATAATGTTTAACTATTTATTATTTTATGTGTAAATACATAAGTATTTTTTATAAAATAACTTAAAAATAATTTTTTTAATAATTTTTTAACTAAAGTTTTCTTACAATTAATAGAATCAACATTTTAACACGAAGGAAAGGTATGGCACGATTAATAGTAATGGGTGGTGGCGTCTCCGGACACACAGCAGCAACATTTGCCAAAAAATGGCTAGGGAACGAACATGAAGTAGTAGTGGTCACTCCAAATTCACAATGGAACTGGATTCCATCTAACATTTGGGTAGGTGTGGGACAGATGAATAAAGAAGATGTAGTATTTCCTCTGGCTCCAGTATATGAAAAAGCTGGGATTGACTACAGACAAGCAAAAGCAATCTCTATTCATCCATATGGAAATAAGCAGAGCGATAAAGAGTATATTACTATAGAATATACAGGTCAAGGAAAAGAAGGACAAACAGAAGAGCTTACCTATGACTATCTTATCAATGCAACAGGTCCAAAACTCAACTTCGATGCAACACCCGGTTTGGGTGATGGCAAAGGACAAATGGGAAGCAATACCGTCTCAGTATGTACCGCAGACCATGCTGTACATGCCAATCTTGAACTGCAACAGATTTTTGAAAAAGCCAAAAAAGGTGAAAGACAAAAAATCCTTGTAGGTACAGGTCATGGTATGTGTACCTGTCAAGGTGCTGCATTTGAATATATCTTCAATATTGAGCATGAAGCGAAAAAGGCAGGTGTGCGAGATATGTTAGATATCAAATGGATTTCCAATGAATCATTCTTGGGTGACTTTGGTATGGGTGGACTTCATATGAAAGTTGGTGGATATGTCGTCTCATCTAAACTTTTTGCAGAATCACTCTTTTCAGAAAGAGATGTACCATGGTTGATAGGTGCACATGTATCCAAAGTAGAAAAAGGAAAAGCACACTATGAACTATTAGATGGCACAACAGGTGTTGAAGAGTTTGACTTTGCAATGCTTATCCCTCCATTTGCTGGTGTTGGCTTCAAAGCATATGACAAAGAAGGTGAGGATATGACAGATGTCATCTTCGCTCCAAATGGATTTATGAAAGTCGATGCGAAATATGATGCAGGTGCGTATGAAAACTGGAAAGCATCTGATTGGCCTAGAACCTATCAAAACCCAACATTTAAAAATATGTTCGCATGTGGTATTGCTTTTGCCCCTCCACATCTTATCTCAAAACCTGCATCATCTGTCAATGGTACACCGATTAACCCTACGCCACCTAGAACAGGTATGCCATCAGGTATCATTGGTAAAGCAGTCGCTCACTCTGTATGCGACATGATCAAAAATGGTGCTGAGAATGCACACCTTCATGAGGCCTCTATGGCAGAGATGGGTGCAGCATGTGTGGCATCTGCAGGTAAAGGACTTACCACAGGTACAGCAGCAGCGATGACTGTATACCCTGTAGTACCTGACTTTGAAAAGTACCCAGGTACAGGTAGAGATACAGACTATACCTTCGGTGAAATCGGTCTTGCAGGACACTGGATTAAACATATCTTACACCACCTGTTTATCTACAAAGCAAAACTCAAGCCAGGCTGGACGCTTATTCCTGAATAAGCTTAACTTAAAATAATATATTAAAAGGAGATACAATGGCAAAAAAAGAAGAAGAAAACTTTGCAAAAAAAGATCAATTCACACTCACCATGATTCCTAGTGGGTTTGCTAGAAAAATGAGAACGTGTGTCATTTGGCAATTCATCAGATTCATTGCAATTAACATTAAAATGTTGGTTGTTGTGAGTAAAAGTCACTAAAACCATACAGGAGCTTTCATGCTCCTTTGGCTTTCAAATATTTTTTAAAATTAATCCTTTTGTTCTTTAACTTTAACAAGTATTTATCCCAAGGAGTGTCATGTCATGGTACAAAACATTAAATATTATCCAGATGCATCTATCAATATTAATGCGGGACCTGTAAGAAGCTTCAAAGAGAGTTATACAGATATGCTTACAGATATCATAGATACTATGAAAGCGCATAATTTAGAAGCATTAAGTGCCATTCAAATAGGCTACGCATATCAGCTTATGGTCATTAAAGAAGAGAATATCTATCATGCCTATGCAAACCCTAGAATCATCACACAAACCAATCCTTTTGACTCTACAGAAGAGAGCATCTATTTTAAAAACCACCCTATTACCGTTAAACGCTATAAAACCCTTAGCATTATTTATGATGATCCACATGGTGAGATGAAACATAAGACAATTGACAACAAACAAGAAGCCGCAACCTTCCAAAGAAAACTAGATTATCTTTTTAATACCACACTACTTGATAGACTCAACCCCAATCAAAAAGAACAAGCGATACAAGCTTTAGCCGGCAAAGGAATCATGCCTGATACCACAGAAGACTACTGCCCTCCTGTTAGTAAAAAAGAGTATTTTGTAAGTGTTACTGATAAATTACTGTTTTTTATGCTTGTTTCTCTTTTTTTGCCACTGTTTGGCATCTCCAAAGAGACCCTGGAGAGTTGGTACCTCTATGATAAGTTTGCCTTTCCTATCAGCCTATTGCTCATGGTAGGCTTTTTCTTTTATGCCCAATATGAAGCCAAACAGTATAAACAGTGTACTTCATGTCAAATAGGCAACAATATTGGAGTTATCGTTAAAAGAGTAGCTATCGCTACAGCCTTAGCAATCTCAAGCTACTTTATTTTAGGGTAGATTTTTGTGTAACTAATAATGGTAACATCCCAAAATACGACAATGTTCCAAAAGCCTGATCAATCTTTACATCAGGCTTAATCTCAACTATCATCGCTTTAATCACTTCATCACTCAAATCACCCAAATACTCACCCTCACCATGGTCTTCTTTATAAAGCTTTACCAAACGGTGTGTGGGTTTGTTTTCTTCGTGTTTCCATATAGTCATAATCGTACGGTCCTTCTATTTTGGGTTTATAGACTTATTATACACACAATATATCTATTTTGACGTGACAAATAAATCTTTTTTATACTTTTTAGACAATTCAAATCTTTTTAATAGTATGCTTCAATATTATAATTATGATAAGGAGAAGTTTTGGATAAAAACATTATGTCAAGTAAAGTGGCTTACGAAGCACTACATACAAAAGAGGGAATGAGCAGAAGAGATGCACTCAAAGTAATGGGGCTCACAGGTGGAGCAGCTATGATGATGGGAGCACCAACCAAAGTAGAAGCATCTAGCACAGATAAAGCTGTTAATATTGTAGTCGTAGGTGGAGGTGCTGGTGGTATCATGGCAACAGTACGTTTGAGTAAAGCTGCATCTAATGCAAAAATTACACTCATCGCACCCAATGAAACACACTTGTATCAACCAGGTCAAGTCTTTATGGCTGCAGGCCTCTATACAGAAAGTGATATACAAAGAAAAAATGCAGATTTTATACCAGATAGTGTTAACTGGGTAAAAGATGAAGTAACACATTTTGATCCAGATAATAATAAAGTAACAACAGCTAAAAACGGCGATATCTCTTATGATTATTTAGTCGTTGCTACAGGACTTGAGTACAACTATGAAGGTATCGAAGGCATGAGCAAAGATCTAGTAGGCCAGCATGGTATCTCATCTGTGTATCTCAATGATCCTGTAGCAGGTACTGCTAGAGGTGGTGTAGCCACTGCACAATGGTTTAAAGATATGAGAAAAGCAGCCGAATCTGCCTCTCCTGAAAAACCTATCCAAGTCATCTGTACACAGCCAGATACGCCTATCAAATGTGGTGGTGCTCCACAAAAAATACTTTACCTAAGTGATGATAACCTCAGAGGTAACGGACCAGATGGTGGTGAAGATGTAAGTAAAAATGCAACATTTAACTTCTGTAAAAAAGGAACAACTCTTTTTGGTGTACCTGCTTACAATAAAACATTGGTAGAAGAAGTGACACCAATGTATGGTAATATTACAGATAAATGGGATCATGTTCTACGTAAAATAGATGCAGAAAACAAAATAGCTACATTTGAGCATAAAGTGCAAAAAAAAGGTGCCTATGATGAGGATCTTGAAGAGTATGAAATGATTACAACTACAGAGATGGTTGAAATGAAGTATGACTTTATTCATATTGTACCACCAATGAGACCCACAACAGTAGTAGCAAACTCTAAATTAGGTATCACAAAAGGTAGTGGTAAAGGTTGGCTAGAAGTTGATTTTGATACACTCCAACATCTTAGATATCCAAATGTATTTGGTATTGGAGATATTCTTGGTGTACCAAAAGGCAAAACAGGTGGTTCAGCAAGACACCACGGACCTATACTTGTAGATAATCTCATCTCCGTCATCGAAGGTAAAAAACCTACAGAAAAATTTGATGGGTATACCGTATGTCCTCTTAAAACCCAATATGGTGAAATCATGCTAGCAGAGTTTGATTATGAAGGCATTGCACCATCATTCCCTATACTTGATCCAAGTCGTCCAAGATGGATGTGGTGGGCATTTGACCTCTATATATTAAAAACACTGTATTGGCAACTTATGATGAGGGGCTTGATGTAGTGAGAACCATGCAAAAAGAGGGAATATTCTTTTTTATACTTTTTCTCTTTTTAGCCATTGGTATGCATTTTGATGCATGGATGCATTATCCTATAAAACATATTCACAATCTAGACAGTAGTTCTTTGGGAGTATGGCATCCACTCTTTATTACATTTATTATATATCTACTTATAGGGATAGGAAGAAGTGTAATACTTTTATGGAAAAAATTAAAAAACAAAGGAAAAAATAGATGAAACTAATCAAATTAAGTGCTATAGCAATAGTCGCAACTTCCACTATATATGCCAAATCAACACAAGATTTACAAAAACAAGTGGACGAATTACAGACAAACCTTACAGAAATGCAAGAACAACTTGACAAAGTACAAGAGCATGATGCAAAAGATAATATTAAATTTACTGTAGATTTTAGATCTGAGTATAACTATATTAATTATGATTATGACAACTACAGCTTCAAAGATAAAAATGGTGTGCATGATTTTTCTGGTACCAGTGCAGGGAATGATAACCTTATGGCAACAAGACTTTTTCTAAATATGAAATCATCTCCGATGGATAAACTCACATTTACAGGTCAGTTGGCGGCATATGGTGTATGGGGTGGACATGCCTATGGATTTGAAGACCCTACACTCAAAGGCTGGAGTACTTCTTCAAAGGCATCAGACACGCTTTTTAGAATTAGACAGGCATATTTTGTCTACTCTGATGCATTTAGCAATGGGTTACCCTACTCATTTAGTGTAGGAAGAAGACAATCTACAGATGGTTTTTTAGCAAACCACAGAGAGGGAAATGCTGAACCAGGATCACCACTTGCACATATCACCAATATGGAAGTAGATGGTGCCATGATCAAATTGGATTTTGGAAAATATGTAAAAGGTTCATTCATTAAAGCTGTTGTCGGTAGAGCACATACTGGTAATGGTGTTGAAACCATCTATGATAAAGGTGGCTACAGACCATATGCGATAGAAAATGGAGATGTCAATGAAAATGTAGACTTTCTTGTTTTATTAGGCAACCTTTATGATGATGGTCAACATAAAGTCATGTTTGAACATGCAAATATTTTTAACACCAAAGGACAAAACCTTTCAACTAAAGCTGTCTCAGCAGATGCTGGAACAGCCTATTTAGATGCTATTTCTTACCAAATGACTGGCGTGGGTGACATGATTAATGATTTTCTAGATGATACCACACTATTTTTATCCGTTGCAAGAACACAATATAATCCTGATAGCGGACATCAACTTTTAGGTAGTACAGAGAATGAAGATGGGTATTCCATTTGGGCAGGATTTACTATTCCAGATATGATGACTGAAAAAGGTAAAATTGGATTTGAATACAACCATGGTTCACAATACTGGACACCTATGACATGGTCAGAAGATAGTGTGATGGGTTCAAAAGTAGCAGTACGGGGTGATGCCTATGAAGCATACTGGAACTTTAATCTCATGGGTCTCAAAAATCTTACTGGACAAGTAAGATATACCTATGAACAACATGATTATACTCCAAATATACGATGTTCAGGATGGGTAAAACCAGAAGAAGTAGATATCAAAGCACAAAATTTCCGTGCTTTTGTACGCTATCAATATTAAGAAAAGATAAACATAAAACTTGTTAAACTTATCATAATTATAAGTTTAACCTCACAATAAGTTCACAGTTTATAACTATAATTTAATACACAAATACAAAGGAATACAATGAGAAAAATAACAACATTAGCACTAGCAGCACTATTAGGATTGGCTTTAGTAAGTACAACAGCATCTGCAGATCAAGCAAAAGGTAAGAGAGTTTACCAAAAATTTATGAAAGATGATTGTGGTAAAACAGGTGGAGCAGTCTCAGGTAAACATACACAAAAAGAGTGGAAGAAATTAACAGGTGATGCCTTTAAAGCAGAACTTGAAAAAATCTGTCCAAAAACAAAAGATTTTTTAAATGGTGCAAAATTTAAAAAATTAGAAAATCACCTTCATGACTTTATGTATGAATTTGGTAAAGGTAGTGGTAACATCCCTGCTTGTTAAGCCTACATACTAACCCCTAAGAGAGCTTTTCTATAAAGCTCTCTAGTTCTAAAATTTCATCTGCTAATAAACTTCAAACCCACTAAAATTATATCATACAAAAAAATACTATACTATGCAAATAAAATTAGATTTTAAAATGATGGAGACAATATAAAAGTTTTGAAATATTGTGGGGAAAGCAAAGCCTCAAAAGAGACTTTGAGATAAGAGAGGTAAAACCTATCTTTTTCTGAAGAAACATTAACGTTTTGAGAATTGTGGAGAACGTCTTGCTTTTTTCTTACCTGGTTTCTTACGCTCAACAACCCTAGAGTCACGAGTAAGAAGGCCTTCTGGCTTAAGAATAGCTCTGAAAGACTCTTCATACGCTACCAATGCCTTAGTAATACCATGCTTTAAAGCATCTGCTTGTGCAGAGTATCCACCACCAAGTGTCGTTGCTTTGATGTTCATGCTATCAAGCTGTTTAGTAAGCTCTAATGGAAGTCTTACTTTCATTTTCAATGTTTCGTGTCCACCCAACCATTGGTCAAGTGTTTTACCATTGATAAGTATTTCACCATTACCTGGCGTCATCCAAACTTTAGCGATAGCCGCTTTTCTTTTTCCTGTTGCATAAATAGTTGCCATGCTTACGCTCCCTTATTGAGTTGTGCAGTATGTGGATGCTCAGCACCCGCGTATACTTTCATTTTTTTGATCATCTGTTTACCAAGTTTAGTCTTTGGAAGCATACCTCTCATGGCACGCATATAAAGTTTCTCAGTATGATTTTCGAGCATATCACCAAGTTTTTTACTTTTAGTAGAACCAAAGTATCCAGAGTGCGTAAAGTACTCTTTCTCTTCTAGTTTTACACCAGAGAATTTTGCTTTTTCAGCGTTGATAATCACTACGTAGTCACCACAATCTACATTTGGTGTAAATGATGGTTTATGTTTACCTCTAAGAAGTGTTGCAACGTCTGTTAAAATACGACCAAAAGTTTTACCTTCTGCATCGATTAAATGCCAGTCACGTGTCACTTCAGCAGGTTTAAGTACCTTTGTCATGTTCATGATATTTCCTTATAAAATCAGAGCCCAAGCTCTTTAGTGGACGAATAATACCCGTTTAACCTTAAATTTTATTTAAATTCAGTTTATTTTAAGTTTAAAAGTCTATTTTGATGTAATTTAGGGTCTCTTCTGTCATCCATGATTGCATGAACAATCACTTTGGCGTCTACAGTGATGACTTTAGTTCTTCAAGTGAGAGTAGTTCTACTTCTCCCTTTTCATATTTTTCTAATCGCTGAGAGAG
>JALSPX010000081.1 GCA_026985755.1 Sulfurovum sp.
GCATATATAGTTTGGTTTATGATCTATCGGAAAGTTCGATGTTATGGGAGTTTGATTTGGTTGCGGGAGAGGGATTTGAACCCCCGACCTTCGGGTTATGAGCCCGACGAGCTACCAAACTGCTCTATCCCGCGACAGGAAAATGTGTCTCTTATTTCAATGAGAGTGAGATTGTAGCTTGAAAAACTATTTTCCAGCTTAATCTTACTATTGGATGGGGTAGAGGGATTCGAACCCCCGAATATCGATACCAAAAACCGAGGCCTTACCGCTTGGCGATACCCCAACAGTTATAAGCATTACTACTTACTTAGACGGACGGAATTATAGCACCATAATCTTTAGATGTCAAGAGTCTCTAGATTATTACGGATTATTACAAACTCACCGTCTGCTGACCAATCTCCTTATATCGTGCATAATAGTGCTCCACAAAAGATTTAATTTTTACCTCTTTAGGCAAGTACACTCCATCATTTTTGATAGTATACTGTTCCAAATACTCGCTGGCATCTACTTTTTTCAAGTATATTTCTGCTAGATTTTTATACGCAACGATATACGCTTCTTTCATCGCATCATACTTGGAGTAATCTATGCGTATTTGCCCATCATAGGTGATGACCCCAGAGCCAAAGAGGATGTCTAAATGAATCAGCCCCTCACAATAATAGGGCAATACTTCACCCACTTCACGCCACGCCATGAGCCCCACTGCACGGGAGACAACATCATCTACCACATGGTGCTTCAGCTCCTCACGTTCATTGTAGAAAAATGCCATGAGCCCACCAGCCGTGGCTTTAAACTCTTCTATATTTTTAAACTGTCCTGTGCCGTTCATCTTGGTCTCTGTGTCAGAGTCTATCCATAGTATATGTCCGTACTCGTGCCCTACAGTAGATATATCATAAAGCTCCTGCCATAAATCAGGGTTGGTTTCTATGAGTTCTCGTTGGGCTTTGACAAAGGCTTCTCCCATCGTCTCGACACTAAGTTTCATGATAGGTTTAGACTTTTTAGACTCCATCACAAAGTCTGCATAAGCAAAGATTTTTTTGCCCAATTCTGCTGAGACCTGCTCGTCATTTGGTACTACCTGTGCCGAGAAGAGTCCATTGAACTCTGCTGCATAGTAGAGTATGGGTTGCCCTATATAGAGCTGTGTTTCATCTACTTGGGTGAGGTTTTTTGCCATAGTCTTTTGTGCATCTGCACCATATTTCTTTGCCATCTCAGAGGCAAAATCTTTAATGTTTTGTCTCGTGGCAGAACCCTCTTGCAGAGCTGGATTTACGATACGTAAATCCCACTCTAATGCCACAGCTTTTCTGTAGTGATCTTCATAGTACTCTAGTGGGTGACCTACTTGCAGTGGCGTTTTGACTGCCATCCACTTTCTATCAACCTCTGCCCATTTGCCTATGAGCTCATCAGGGTTTTTATGCCCAAATGCTTCCCATAATGCACCAAAATAGTCCAACCACTCCTGCTTCTGACCAAAAACATCATCTTCATATTGCCCTAGTAGTGCAATGAGTTGTTCTAATGCAGTCGTCACTCCCTGTACTTGCTCAGGAAATGCCTCTGCATACGCTACAGAACGATACTGCTCCTTGCTCCCTGCTCCCTGCTCCTTCAGTAGTACAGAGTAGCATCTGTCTCCCACACAACCACTGGCATCTTTGTCTAGTAGGTCTTCACTCTGTAACATCTCAAAGACTTTATCTTCGTCTCCTTCAAACATCTCAGAAAGTTCTTTATTGACACCATTGATAATATAATCCGTCCAATGGCTCTGCCACTCACTCAAACGAATACCCACAAAATGGATACCCAGCATCAATGCACGATAAAAAGGTGTAAGTAGTTTTTGCTCTTCTATCCACCCGATAAAACTTTCATGACGGGTAATGTGCATCGTACTCACAAAACCATAGGCAAGCTCTTTTTTCATCGCTATCTCTTTTTTAGATGCTTCACTCTTTTCTAGCACCTGCTCCAAGGCATCTTCGCGCAAATTCACAATACGTGTCAATGCAGCCATCTCACTCTCTTTATCTCTAGGGATATCAAGCAGTTTCAAAAAAGCATCCACCACCGCATCTGCACGCTTGTGCTCTTTGCTCTTATCTAATAACTCATAATAGTTATTCAAACTAGCCTGTCTATGTTGTAACTCATCATAGATGATTTGTAGGTCTTTCATAAATTGTTGTTTTTGCATTATTTATTTTCCTTTAGTATCTTTTTCATCTCTTTATCAAAATCAGATTCAATTTTTTGTATTTTATTAAACGCTTCATATTCACTAAAAGCTTTTTGCCTTGCTTGAGCGTGTGAGATTTTGCCTTTTCCTTCAAGGACTTTAAACTCATTGAATTCCAAAAACTTATTAACAGAATTACTAATATCTTCCATGCTTAATTTTTGCCTATTTTCAATCAGTCTTTCTATATAATCGAAGTATGCCCCTATCGTTCTTTCTAGCCTTTTAATCTCTTCTTCTTGTAGATAGTTTTTAGCTATGAGTGTGTCAGACTTAAGCACTCTACCTTTTGGTGAGTTTTTCCAAGAGGTTAGACCCATACTGGGCTTTTTAATATCTGCATTTTCATAGATTATCTCAGCAGCAGTTTTACCTGTAATAGCAAAGTGAAACTTATTTTGAACGGTTGCATAAAAATCTTTTGTAGTTTGAGAGTTTTTATCATAGTCAAAACTACACTCTGCAAAAATATCGGTAATTTGCTGGTAAATTCTCCTCTCACTTGCTCGAATTGAGCGAACTCTTTCAAGAAGCTCTCTAAAATAGTCTTTCCCAAAGTACTGTCCATTCTTAAGCCTATCATCATCCATAGCAAAGCCTTTGATGATATACTCTTTTAAAACTTTTGTAGCCCAGATACGAAACTGTGTCGCTTTGGATGAATTTACACGATAGCCTACGGATAAAATAGCATCAAGATTATAAAATTTTGTATTGTATTTTTTACCATCTTGGGCAGTATGTGCAATTTTTGCACTAACTGAATCTTCTTCAAGTTCTCCACTTTCAAAGATATTTTTGAGATGTTTTGTAATGACCGTTCTATCTACTCCAAAAAGCTCTGCTATCTTTTTTTGTGGTAGCCATAATGTTTCGTTGTGCAGGTAGGTCTCTACTTTTATTTCATGATTTGGTGTGGTGAAGAGTAGAAAATCTGTGAGTTCATCTTGCGTTGTTAAAGTTTTCATATCATTTGCAACCGTTATTTATTTTTTAACATCCAAATTATCGGCTTCGCCAAAGCCAAAGCCTTTGAGCGATGTGAAATCTCACTTTTCACATCATCCTCTAACTCACCCAGTGTCTTATCGTACCCATCAGGGATAAAGATAGGGTCATACCCAAAGCCTTTATCACCTCTAGGTTCATCTATGACCTCCCCATGCATCCAGCCATGCACCACATACTCCAAGGGTCTGGTGATTTGTGATTTGTTGCACAGCAATGAATCATGAATCACCAGACCCCCTCCCCCTCCCACTATAGCAATCGCCGCTGTGTAATACGCAGGCGTGGACTTCAGCCCTTTTTCTTTCACAGCTTCTATGAGCTTATGCAGATTATCTTTATCGCTTGCATCTTCCCCTGCATAACGTGCAGAGTAGATGCCAGGAGCCCCATCAAGCACAGGAAGTGAAATACCAGAATCGTCAGCAATGACCAGATAATCCTCCCCCAACTTCTCATAAATTGTGCGTGCTTTTATCAAAGCATTGGCAGCAAAAGTATCACCATCTTCGACTATCTCAAATGTACCAAGCAAATCTGAAAAAGGCTGGATCTCTCCTCCAAGCAACTGCCTGAACTCTCGTATTTTACCGCTGTTTCCACTCGCCAATACCAACTGCATCTTTAACCTTGTGTTA
>JALSPX010000082.1 GCA_026985755.1 Sulfurovum sp.
TAGCATAGGGATATGTAGGCTTTGCAGAAGTCTCTTTTGTGACTTTGTGCTTGCCCTGTTTAATATCTCTAAAGCGTTGTTTTGCCATGTTTAGTTAAGACCTTGTGTCATGGTAAAGATTGGAAGCATCATTGCAGCAATAATAATACCCACAAAACCTCCAATAAGTAGCATCATAAAAGGATTTAGCAAACTTAAAAGTATTTTCAGTTTGTCATCATTCTCTTCGGCATAAAGCGCTGAAGTGTTGCTAAGCACTTCAGAAACTTCACTTGATTCTTCTCCCAAGGCCAGCGTTTGCATAAAGTTTCGTTTGATTTTTGGACCTTTGGACAGTGCAAGAGAGTTAGAGAGTTTATTTCCTTCTACTACTTTTTGAGAAGCTCTTTCAAACAGTGCTCTTAATCCATAATTACCAAAGGTTTCTTTTGCTAATTGTACAGCTTGTGCATAGGCAACACCACTTCCCAGCATCAAAGAGAGGATATAGGAAAATCGTCCAAGTTCGTGGTTTTGTATAAGTGTACCAATGAGAGGCACTTTGAGCATCCACCCATCTACAAGTCTATGAAATGCGTCTATTTTTGCATAGGCTAGTTTGAATAGAATAATACTTAAAAGCATTGTTACGACAATAGCTACATAGTGTGCAATTAAAAAGTCACTTGTTGCCACAACAATTTGTGTAATTTTGGGAAGTTCTTGTTCTGTATCTTCAAAAATTTGTGTAATTTTGGGAACAACAGAGACCAATAAAAACCCAATAATCAATATAGCTACTACGAAAATAACACTAGGATAAATCATGGCACCTTTGACCTGTTTTTTGACTTTGTTTTGTGCAGAAAAAAAGTTTGCCATATTGGTAAGTACTTCTACCATCTTTCCACTTTGCCCCGCTACATTGAGGCTTTGTAGATAAAAATCTGGCATGGTATATACTTTTTGGGTATTGAGTGCATGAAAGAGTGATTTTCCTTCTTCAATCATCGTCTTGAGAGAATTTAAAAAAGAGACATAACGCTTTTCTCCTTCATGCTGGTTTTCCAAGAGCTTTATGGCTGTAAGAATGGTCATGCCTGAGTTAAGATAAGAAGAGAGTTCCTTTGAAAAAGAAGCAAGCAGTTCTCCAGGCATTTGTCGCTTTGAAAAAGTATCAAAAGAGAACTCTTTTGTCTCTTTGAGACCTTCATGAAAGATACCACTGTTCTTTAGTTTTTGTCCAGCCTCTTCTATACTGCTGGCATTTACCGTGCCTTTTACTTTTTTCCCTGATTTGTCATAACCTTTGTACTTGAAAAGCATTTGTAGATAGGTCCTTCGTTTATAGTTTAGGGCACCTCCAATAATAGGTGATACCCACAACATCACTAGTTTTTGTCTAGGCTAGGCACTCTTTTGAAACCCTAGCCGTAGCTAAGGTGAGAAAGAGTAACAACGCATAGGCGAAAGCTAGTGATGCCCGAAGGGTGGGCTTTGCAAACGCAATTTTGCACAAAATATTTAAGGCGTCTTAGCTAAGGCTAGGACTTATAAATCTTTTGCACAACCTTACATTTGCAAAGCCCATTGTGGGTATTACCTATTATTGGAGGTGTCCTTAATTCATTGTATGTATTATAACTTTTTTAGCTGTATCTTGCTATAGTGCCATATGAAACAGTTTATTGGGTACTATTTTCTTTTTATTGTTATTTTGTTTACGCTTTTTTATGCACCGACATCTATACTTTCTACGGCTTTTAATGATGCTCAGACCAAGCTTACGCTTTTTATGATAGAGATGTTTTTGAAACCAAACCAGTTACATGGTGTTGATATCTGGATTAATCCTCACTATAAAGTCATCATCAGTCAAGCGTGTAACGGGAGCATTCCTATTCTTTTTTTATTTGCTTCCGTATTGGCATACCCAGCAAGATGGATACATAAAATCATTTGGATGTTGATAGGATATGTGGTTTTTTCTTTAGTGAATGTATTTCGCATACTCTTGGTAGTTTATGCAACACAAACAGGAGAAGGTAGAGGAGACTTTTATTGGTCGCATGATATTGTGGGGAACCTGCTACTCATGTTGACAGGACTAGCCCTTTTTGTGATTTTTATGAAAACAGCACGGAAGTGAAATCTTATTACTATGACTAACTAAAAACTTTGAATTTTAACATGCCAGTAGATGGAGGAGTGCTTATCTTTTAGCTTTACTTCGTTGACTAAAGCTGTAGGACCTCCTATGTCAGGAGGTGGGACAATCTTAATTTCATGAGGAATGTAAATACTTCTACTGGTTTTTTTGAGGGCTTGTCTACTTTCGTCTTCGCGTACTTGAAAATGTTTCTGTAGGATTTCATAGGCTGATTTTGTGTCTTTGTGGTGTCTTAATATATTTTTTGTTAAAAAAAGTGAGTCTTGTAAAGCCTGTCTATTTCGTTCAGCGAGATAGATAATATGTTCCCTGTTGTCGGTATGTATCTTGAGTACAAAAAGAAAAGAGACAGAGAGGATAGCAACTGAGATTAAAATCTCAATGAGGGTAAAAGCAGGACGCATTCTATACATTAATAAATCTCCCCCGAATTTGAAACAAGATGGCTCTTTTCAAGCCAGTACTCTTTGGCATCTTCTGGAGAGTCAAATTTTTTAGGTTCCCCAAAAAAAGCAGGTAGAAAGTAGGCACCTTTTTTGTCTTCAAGAATAAGTTGTGTTGAGCTTCCATTGTTATAAAAATCCATCACAAGGCAAATTTTTTCATCGTTATAGCGAGCATATTCAAGCTCTTTGAGTGAATCACTTTTGTCAACAGTGTAAACATGAATATTTTTTAAGTCTATTTTGTTGGCATAAGGTTTAAAAGAACTGGTGAGCCCTTGCCTCAAATAGCATTTTTGGCATTTGTCAACACATAAAAGGGTTGTATGTCCATGAAATGTTTTTGCATTGATGATACTTTTTTTGAGATTGAGAGGGGTGAGTGCTTTTGGTTTTGGTTTGGTGGCAATACTAAAGTTGCCTAAACCCAAGGCGAGTACTCCACCAATCACAACAATGACAATAAGAAGTTCTATGAGTGAAAAGCCTTTTTGTGTGATTGGTTTATGCATCGTGTGAATCAAAGTCTCTTTAGAAATTATTTACATTTACTAAACAAAATATCTGAAGCCCATTCTGTGCCTCCCTCTTGTCTATCTGCAGCCAGAGAGATAATTTCAATGTCTGAACCTTTTTTGATATAGATAAAAGGAGAACCCCATGCATCTTTTGGCATCTTTTTAAGGTATGGCACTACGGGGTAGTTGGGGTACTTGTCAGCATCCGGATTGGAGAGTAGTGCATTAAAGCCCTCTTCTGTATCTGGATAGCGACCATTGTCAAGAGAAAACATGTCAAAACGTTTTTTCAAGTCATTCATTTTAAGACACATGGTGTCTCTAGTGGCCTTTTTTTGAGAGTCTATAAGTCCTGGAGCAACAACAGCAATCAGCCCTCCAAGTATTACAATAACAATGAGTAGCTCAATAAGAGAAAATCCGTTTTTAAAGCCGTTTCTTAGGGGTGTATTTTTATGCATAAGCATCCTTTAGTTTTCTTTGGTATAATATTTCAAAAATAATTGAATAATTTTTACAAATTTTACTTTAATCGAGCTTTTAGATGGATAAAACAGATAGCAACTTTTCAAATATTAAACACAAGCAAGCTTTTGCATTGCTTGTGACGTTATCGGTTTTAAGCATTATCAGTGCTTTGACGGTGATTCTTTTAAGCTATTTTGAAAAAGTACAACATGATGCAGCGGATACTACAGCACTCATACAGGCAGATGTCTTTTATGCAGATATATTGGAAACATTTAACCGTTTTCCTAAAAAAAATAAAAAAAGACTTTTTTCTTTCTTATATAAGAGACCTATCCCCTTAAAAACAAAAGATGGGCGATTTTCCATGAATTTAACTTGCAAACCATCATCTAATGGTATCAATATCAATTGGCTTGGTATGGAAAATAAAGAAAAAATGCAAGATGCCTTTACCTTTGCTCAAGTTGTGTTTGATATGCTTGTGCAAGAGTATAGCTTGGAAGATGGCGATAGACTCTTGGAGATGATTTTAGAAGAGATAGGTGGTAAAAACCAATTTGTCACAAAAGAGAATGCTAGACTTAGGCAAAAAAAAGGTATTATATCGTACCAGCAATTTTCCAATATAGTGAAGAGCTATCAAATTGAGGTAGATGACCCCAAAGCGAGTCGTATACCATGGAAAAAATATTTTACATTTTCACAAAGTGCAAATCTTATAGATGCAGAGTATAGTTCCCCAGAACTTATCTCGGTACTGTTTGATATTGACTTACAATCTGTGAAAGAGTGGCATAGTGATCCTAAAAGAAGTAGTTTAAAATCTTTTGTGGCAAACAACGGAGGAGACTATAGTGCTAGAAAGAGTATTATTGTAGGTAGTAAATTTTTACCAGAGAGCAAATGTCAAGTCTCTTTTAAGAGTTCTGGCACAACCTATGCATTTGGATTTGAATACATTAAAGGAGAGGCAAAATATTTTGAGTTTTATGGGAAAAAGTAAAAAGTTACTTCTTGTGCATCGAGCCATGGAGAAGATAAGTATTGATGAGAGTGTAAATATTATGCTTTCACCACAATTTTATACACTTAAAAGAGAATCATTACCAGTAAAGTATGCGTATCAGGCTAAAAAAATAGCACCCTCTCTTTTTGAGGGCTTACTTGATGAGCAGGATACACATGAATATGCAGTATTTAAAGAAGAAGAGGATTGGATTTTTGTAGCCTATGATATAGAAAATATTACAGCATTTTTAAGCACAAAAGGTATTCCTCTAGAAAAAATTGCAAAAATATATTTTGCACAAGAGTCTGCTAAACATTTTAAAACACCTGTACTCCTCACCGAAAAAGAAGCACTGGTTACTTTGGATAATACGGTTGTGGTGATGCCTCGTGCAGCTTTGGGTGAAGAAGCAACTTTTGTCAAGTTTGATGAAAGTTTTATGCCCAACAAAGGAGGCGTAACCATTAAAGGTGGTGGGTCATCTTCTTTGTTGACACAACAACAGGCATATGCTTTAGCGACGATATTTTTACTTTTTGGTGCTATGTTTATTGTGGAAGGTGCACGCTATGGACAAGCGAAAGCGGACACTGCAAAACTACAAAGCCTTTATGAAGAGTATCCAGCACTAGAGAGTGGCTATACGCGACAAGGGATTATAGATAAATATCGTAAAATAGATATAAAAGAGCGCAAAAAAAGAGATGCAATAAAGCATATTTCGAAAATGATTTTTAAGGGTTCAACATTAACCAATCTCACCGTCAATGATAAAACATTTAAAGCACGTTTCTTGTGTGCAAATACGACTGCAAAAAAGCAAGTAAAGCAATTGGCAAAAAAATCACAGTTCAATACCACTACAGATAAAGCAAAAAATAGCTTAGTGGTTGAAGGAGCATTATGAGTTGGCAACGTTATCAAAATGAGCTTATAGTGTTAGGAGCATTTCTTATTATGTTGGCTGGATATATGTATAAACACAGCCATGTAAATGCTCAGGCGCAACAAGCAAATCAAGTACAGCAATCTATTAATGAAGTAAAAGAAGTGATAGCACTAAAGAAGATATGGGCAGACAAAAAAATCGCTAAAAAAGTAGATGCCTTACAGCAGATGGCACCTGGCTCTAAAATACGATGGAGCAAACAAAAACAGAAACTCGAAGCAACATATACAGGACTCAATGCCCAAGAGTTAAATAAATTAACCACAAAGATATTAAATTTGCCTGTAGTGATTGAGCAGTTGGATGTCAAAAAAAATGGCTTACTTTATAATGTGGAGTTCAAATGCAAATGGTAAAAAACTTTTTTATTGCACTTTTGGTAGTATGGTTATCTCTTGTTATACTTATGCCAAAAAAAGCACTCTATTATAAGCTTGAAGAGGTACTTGAAACACAATCTATAAAAATAAATGAAAAAAAGATAGAAGAGGGATTATTCTCTTTGACTTTATATGGCGTAGATGTGTATGTGAAAGGTATTAAATTGGCAACGATTGAAAAGGTAAACTTTTTCACACTTCTGTTATATACAAGGATGGATATAGAGACATTGACACTAGATGACTCTTTAAAAAACATGACACCTACAGAGATATCAGAAGTGGTGGCAAGCCATGGTATTTGGATGCCTCTAAAAATCAATATATATGCAGAAGGTTCATTTGGCAAGGCAGAAGGTCATATCAATATAGATGAAAAAAATATGCGTTTAGACTTTAATGAAAGCAAGGGCATAGAGATGCTAAAGCCTAATTTAAAACAAGATGAGAAAGGATGGTACTATGAAACATCTTTTTAAGCCAAAAGTATTTAATGCAATTTTGGCATTGTTAGTACTCTTATTAGTGATAAAAACGCTTTGGTTTGCAGTGCAGGTACTTTGGTTACCTACTAAAGGTATTGATGAAGCAAGCAAACAGGGTAGTAAAGCACTCTACTATAGAGTAAAGTTGACACCCAATACAGTAGCAGCACCGACAGTTGTAAAAAGAGCACCCACACAACAAGAAGGAAGCATAAAAGAGATAAAGCTATTGGCAATTTGGAATTCATCTGATGCTACAATAGTGACCGTAGAGCATAAAGCAAAAACAAAAGTTCTTGGCAGAGGTGATGAAATCAATGGATTTGTTTTAGAGGGGGGAGGTAATAACTATGCTACCTTTTCTAAGAACGCCAAAACATACAAAGTTTTTTTGGGTAAAGGTAAGGCATCGGGTACAACTTCAAGTCTCTCCCCGATTATATCAGATAGCAATAAAGCAAAAAATAAACCTGCTTCTGCTCCTTTAGGTGAGATAACAGATGCGGGAGATCATAGGGTGATTGACCGTTCGCTTTTGGAGCACTATGCTAAAAATATGGATGATATTTATAAAAATATAGGTATCACAGAAGTAAAAGAGGGTGGCAGCATTAAAGGGTTTCGAATCACTTTTGTACGGAAAGACTCTCCTTTTGAAAAACTTGGTATCAGAAGAGAAGATATGATAAAATCCATCAACGGACAAGAGATAAATAGCTATAATGCAGCATTTGAGATGTACAAAAATATTCAAGATGCAGAAAACCTTACTTTGGTTATCCAAAGAGGTAAAGAAGAAATGGAGTTAGAATATGAAATTAATTAAAATAGTATTGGCAAGTTTGTTGCTCGTAGGCGGTTCAGGGTTACAGGCAGAAGAGAAGATTGATATCAACTTTCGAAACCTTTCTGTAAAAGATTTTATAGAGATGGTATCTAAGTATACGCATAAAAATATTTTAGTAGAGAGTGAACTTAAAGGTAAAATTAATTTTGTTTCTACGACGCCGATTAAAAAAAGTTCGTTGCTACCCTTGGCAAACTCCATTTTGGGCAGTAAGGGATTGGCACTTATTAATCAAGGCGATTACTATAAGGTAGTCAAAGCGTCTAATGCTGCAGGAGAAGGGCTCAACGTAAGTTCTCATATAGGTGGGGATACCATGGAGACAGTCATGTTTCCTCTTAAAAATTCTAATGCCGCAGTCATTAGAGCAAAAATAAAGCCTCTTTTACACAAAAGTGCAAAGGTGATTTCATTTAAAGAAAATAACGTACTTGCTATTACAGCCAATCCGCGTACATTACGAGCAATCTCTAAAGTCATCAAAGCAGTAGAAGAGGGTGGAGAGAAAAAAACAACGATAGTCCATCTACAGAATTCTGCGGTGAAAGATCTTTTTGTCAATGCACAAAGTATGAGTAAAAAACTTTTTCCTCAAACCATAGAGAGTGAAAAGGTAGATGTGTTTAAAGATGAATCTACAAACTCTATTATTTTGGTGGGTAAACCAGAAAACAATAATCGTATGATACGTTATATTAAACAGCTTGATTTAAAAGGGGAAGATCAAACACAAAAAATGTATGTGATTCCACTGAAAAACTCTAATGTAGAAGAGATGGAGAAGATACTCTCTAAGTTGGTAGCACAAATGAATTCTGTAGCGATTAAAAGACCTAGAAAAGGGGCAAAACCACCAAGTAAAGCAATGGTGGTTTCTGATATTGAAAGAAACTCTTTAATTATATTAGCAACAGGGGAACAGATAAAGAATATACGCTCTACTGTGAAAAAAATTGATGTACCTCAGGCACAGGTTTATGTCAAAGCACGTATTGTTGAGATTAACACAGATTTAGCAGAACAACTAGGCGTAAAGTATGGTTTTGAAGGAGGGAAAATTACCTCTAGAGGTCTACTCTCAGCTGCAGCCAACTTGGGTGCATCTTCGCTGAATATCTCTCAAAACCTTTTAGGTTTTTTAAATAATAATACTACACAGACAGATAGAAATGGGAATATCATTACAACACAAGAGAGACCATTTAAATTTGACAATGGGATTACACAAGTATTTGCACTGGGTGCCAAACTTGATCTCTTGAAGCAAGGTGGTGCAGCACATATTCTCTCTGAGCCATCTGTACTTTGTACCAATAATAAAGAAGCGACCATTCAGGTAGGACAAACACAGTCCATTTTGACACAGGCACAGCAGAGCACACAGGGGCAAGGAAATATTATCAATAATTACTCCAGAGAAGATATTGGACTCACACTAAAAGTAAAACCTAGGCTTTCAAGCAACAATAAAGTCACACTAGAGGTAGAAGCCGAAATAGAAGATATTGTGCCTGGTTCCAGTGCCGCAGCGGATAGACCAACAACCACAAAACGTAAAGTAACCACCAATGCCATTGTAAACAATGGAGAGACTATCATTTTGGGTGGTCTGATTAAGAATTCTGGTGGTAAAAACTCTACAAAAGTACCAGTGCTTGGAGAAATACCAATGATGAAAACGCTCTTTAAATCGGATGCAGATAACGGAAGCAATTTGAATGTAGTAATCTATTTGACACCTTATATTGTGAGAAAAAGTGGAGATTTAAAACGTTTACGTGCAGCATTGACTGAACTTGAAGATATTCAAACACGTTACAATACATTTGTAAAAAGAGGCTTAGAGCAAAAGCGTGGTGTACATACGGGTTCAACATCTGATACGTTAAATCCAGATGCGAGCCATAGAATACGTCGCAATCATGTCAATTATACAGATGGAGACAATACTATTTACAGTTTGGAGGGGGAATAAGATGTATTTCCCTCGTCTAGAAGATGTGAATCTCGAGCCTTTATGGGAAGAAGAGATTAATCACAAACTATCCATTAAACACTCTTTGCTTTTTTCTGAAATAGACGGAGAGAAGAGATGTATCGTAGAAGATAACACTTTGAGTGATGCACTGAATTATTTTGCGAAGTTAGAACTGGATTATCCGATTAATGTCGTAGATGCTGAAAGTTTTGAGAGACTTAAAAATAAGTTTTTAGAGATTCAAACAGGTTCCGATTTTGAAGAGATGGGAACCACCGCAGATGAACTTATAGAAGTAGAAGGCGATTTACTTGAATTTATACGAAATTCACAAGATTTACTCTCAAGCGAAGATTCTGCACCAATTATCAAGCTTGTAAATTCTCTCTTTTTTCAGGCTCTAAAAAAAGGTTCAAGTGATATCCATATAGAGAGTGGTGAGCGTAAAGGTGAAGTACGTTTACGTATTGATGGTGCCCTTAAAAAGCATTTGGATTTAGAAAAAAATATTGTTAATTTGGTGATAAACCGTATTAAAGTGATTTCAAACCTAGATATTGCAGAAAAACGTGTACCACAAGATGGTCGTACTCAGTTGAGTATTTCTGGAAAAAATATAGATGTAAGGGTCTCTATTTTGCCAACATACCATGGAGAGAGGGTCGTTATGCGTATCCTTTCTCAGAGTGAGCATATCCCTACGTTAGAGTCACTAGGTTTTGCCGAAGATATTACACGTGATCTCTATAAACTATTGAATCATGCCCATGGAATGATTTTGGTAACAGGACCTACGGGTTCAGGTAAATCTACAACACTGCATGCCTGTATGCAACACATCGCAACACCTGATAAAAATATTATCACTGTAGAAGATCCTGTAGAGTACAATGCAGATAATATTTCTCAAATTCAAGTCAACACAAAAGTAGGGCTTACTTTTGCTGCAGGGTTACGTTCTATTCTTAGACAAGATCCTGATATTATCATGGTGGGGGAGATACGTGACTCGGAAACAGCAGATATCGCATTACGTTCAGCACTTACAGGCCACCTGCTTCTCTCTACATTGCATACGAATGATGCGACATCTTCATTGAGTCGTTTAATGGATATGGGTATTGAAAATTTCCTTATCTCTTCGACACTTTTGGGTGTTCTTGCGCAGAGGCTCACAAGAAAACTTTGTGTCCACTGTAAGGAGGAGACCAAATTGGCACCTGCAACATGTGACGAGATTGGCATTCCTAAAGATAAACATGTCTTTAAAGCAGTGGGTTGTAAAGAGTGTGATTTTACAGGATATAAAGGTAGGCAGGCAATTGGGGAGCTATTTGTCATTGATGACAACGTCAAAGAGATGATGAAGGATGGCTTCAATGATTATCAAGTACGAGAAGCTATGAAAAAACTAGGCATGAAAACCATAGCTGACAAACTAAAAGATATGCTACTAGATGGTACAACATCTTATGAAGAGGCAATACGTGTTGGATTGATGGACGGCTAACTATGCAAAACCGTAAAGCCTTTACACTTATAGAAGTACTTATCTCTGTGGCACTTCTTGGGCTTATGATTGTACCGCTTTTTTCCGTGGTAGAGATGATGCGTATGTCTAACACCAATCTATTGCGTGCCTTGGAAAAATCAGAAAAAGAGACCAAAGCAACCAAAGTACTTTTTTTAGATATAGCCAGTTCTGATGGGAGGCTTACACTCAAAAAAGATGAGTTTACCAGACTTTGTATCGAAGAGACAAAAAACTCTTTGTATGAGCTCCCTGTTGCTAAAGTATGCTGGGTGGTACTTAAAGATAAAAATACTTTGGCCAGGATAGAGGGCTACAATTATAGACTCCCCTTAAAATATGAGGACAAAGTAGAAGTTGATACAGTTATGAAGGGTGTTGAGCTCTTTGATGTGTATCATACCAAAGACAAAGTACTTGTACTTTTAAAAGAAAAAGGCAAGACAGCTACGAGTTTCGTAGTGCAAGGTGTTACGAATCCTGTAGCGAGAGTATTGGGAGATGGAACACAGGTGTTTAAAGATGGCTCCAAAATTTTACCAGATGGCACCATCGTACCTGCACCGAAAAAGAAAGCAAAGAAGAGTACGCAGAATAATAATGGTCAAGGCGTGCAAACACAAGGTGGTACTGGAGGAAATGGTGTCACCCAACAAGCAAATGGTACACAGGGAAGAAATGGGCAAAATGGTGGAAATTCCAGGGGACAAGGGGGCAGTGGACAAAACAAACCTCTACCTCAAGGGCAAGCGAATGGGGAGCCTGATATCCTCATTCCATAAAAGGATGAACAATGCAAGAGATATATGAAAAGTTAGGACTGTTTTATCTAGGAAAAGATATAGATAAAGAGCGTATGGAGCCAACCGAAGCTCTCACCCTTCTAAAGAATAAAAATTTTACTACCCACGCAGCGATTATCGGTATGACAGGCTCTGGTAAAACAGGTCTTGGTGTGGGTATTATTGAAGAGGCGGCGATTGATAATATCCCTTCTATTGTGATTGACCCCAAAGGGGATATGGGCAATCTTTGTCTAGTTGATTCTACTTTTTCTGCTTCTTCTTTTGAACCATGGGTAGCAGATGAGGCAAGAGCCAAAGAAGAAGATGTCTCAGCCTATGCCAAAAAGATATCTGCTGTATGGAAAGAGGGTATAGAAGCATGGGGACAAACACCCCAACGTGCTGCCAAGCTTCAAAGTGTGCCTAAAACCATCTATACCCCAGGAAGCTCTGCTGGTGTTGCCATCAATGTCATGTCGTCACTTGAAGCACCACCAAGAGAAGTGATGGAGGACAGTGACACTTTTAGCTCTTATCTCAAAAGTACCACCGTATCGCTCCTTTCACTTGTGGGAATTGTGGCTGATCCATTAGAGTCAAAAGAGTATATTTTACTTGCACAGATTATCACAAAAGCCTGGATACACAATGAAGATATGAGCATAGAGGCTCTTATTGGTAAAATCATTAAGCCTAGCTTTAAAAAGATAGGGGTTTTACCTGTGGATGATTTTTATCCCAGTGCAGAACGTTTTAAGTTGGCTACAAAGTTTAATGCACTCTTGGCAAGCCCCTCCTTTTCGCTTTGGCTTCAAGGAGATAGTCTCGATATCCAAAAACTTCTCTATGATGAAAATGGCAAAGCAAAAGTAGCCATCTTCTCTATTTCGCATCTCAACGATGATGAACGCATGTTTTTTGTTACCCTCTTGCTCAATAAATACATCGCATGGATGCGTAGACAAAGTGGTACCTCTGCACTCAAAACCCTTCTTTATATGGATGAAATATATGGGTTTTTCCCTCCGACGAAAAACCCACCAAGTAAAGAGCCTATGCTTCTATTACTCAAACAAGCCAGAGCCTTTGGTGTAGGTGTGGTGCTCTCTACCCAAAACCCTGTAGACTTGGACTATAAAGGGCTCTCTAACATCGGAACATGGTTCATTGGTAGGCTACAGACGAGTCAAGACATAGAACGCGTCATAGATGGGCTAGGGGGCAAGGTAGGAAGCACCTATACCAAGAGTGAAATTAAAGAGCTATTGGCAAATCTAAAAAAGAGGACATTCTTTCTCAAATCAGCACATTTGGAAGATATCAGGCTCTTCTCTACACGTTGGGTACTCTCCTATCTCAAAGGGCCACTCAAGCGTGACGAGATAGCCTCTTTGATGCAGGCACAAAAAGAGGCACAAAATATCGAAGTAGAAACGGTCGATACGATGGTAGCCAATAAGAACAGCTTGGAGAGCTTTCAGCATATAGATGAGTCTATCCCTCAATATTTTGAGTTTGATGCCAGTGAAAATAATGAATATAGCCCTACCTTGGGAGCCATAGCCAAAGTACATTTCTATAATCAGCGTAAAAATATTGATGAAGAGAGGGAGCTTATACTCTCTTTGCCTATAGAAAAAAACAGCAAAACGCTTGACTGGGATGAAGCAAATATTGAAGAAGAGCATTTTGAAAACTATCCACACATTGCGCCAAGCCAAGCAAAGTTTCAGCCACTGCCTCAAGTGGTACTTAGTGACAAAGGGCTCAAAAAAGCCATACGAGAACTCAAAGAGTCGCTCTATAGAACAGAGTATCTAGAGTTGTTACGCTGTGTATCCCCTAAGTTAGAGTCCAAAGTAGGTGAGTCTGAGACTGATTTTAGGGTAAGACTCCAAGACATACTCAATGAGAAAAAAGAGTCCGAAATAGAAAAACTCCAAATGCGTTTTGAGAAAAAAGAGAAAACGCTACTTGATAGACTCACACGCGCCAAAGCCCGTGTAGAAAAAGAAGCTGCAGACTCTACAAGCTCTATGATAGAGACAGGTATCGCCGTACTTGGAGCACTCTTTGGGCGCACAAGCCCTACGAAAATAGGAAGAGCCTTTAAAAAAGGCAGCAACATATTAAAAGAGCGTGGTGATATGAGCCGCGCAGAAGAACGCATGGCAAAGATACAAGAGGATATAGAAGCCCTAGAGTATGAGCTAGAAGATACTATTGATGCACTCAATGATAAATACAGTATTGATAACTGTACCATTGAATCTTTTAAAATCAAACCTCGTAAAACAGATATAGATGTGGCGTTGTGTGCGGTGGTTTGGAGGGCAGTGTAGCGCTAAGATTTGAGTAAATCACACAAATCCACTCCTAGAATGTGGGAAATCTTTAGGAGTTGCTCCAAGTTAAAATGTTTTTTCCTGTAATACACTTCTGCACTTGATACCACTGAGACAGATTTGTACCCCATCAAAAGAGATAACTCCAATTGCGATAGTTTCTTTATTTTTCTATAGGTAGCTACATTTTTGCCTATATTTTGATATAGCATATCTGCGGTCATTTTTTCCATATTTTTTACTCTACTATTAGTGATAAATTTAGTCTAAGGTTATCCATAGTAAAATCTTTTTACAATCTTTTATAGTGCAATGTATATTAATACATTATATGGGACTGGTATAAGCTATTGACTTCCCCCCCCCATTATTGCTATAATACCCATTCAAATCAAAAAAGGAAAAAGAATGTATGAAAAGAAACTCTCTATACCGTTAGTGATTGTCTCGATGACAATCATTGCTACAGCCAACACGGTAGAAGATAATGAAGCAGAATTAGTTGAAGGGCTTTCTCCTGCTGTTGAAGAACAAATGTACCCGATGAGACAAAGAAGCAACATGTTATCCAATGATGAAGAGAATATATCATTGGAGATGGTTAATGGTGTGATTACACGTAAAATAAAAACAGATACTACCAAGCGTAGTCTAATTGATGATAGCGATATAGAAGAGGTAGAGGGGCTAGCTCCAGCAATGATTGAGAGTTTAGAGTGATACCCAAAAAGTTGCATTATCTGTTGATATCTGTTTTTGTTCTTTTTGTAT
>JALSPX010000083.1 GCA_026985755.1 Sulfurovum sp.
CGTGGAAGCAATTGTAACATCTATTTCGACCAAGAAGTAGTCGGTTTTACTATGTTTCTTGGTTGTTATTATACACTTAAATCACTTCCAAAGTGCCTATTTTATGGAGGTTGTTTGGTTTTTCAGAGGTGACTCATTATTAGTGTGGTAGGTGCTATTTGGGCAACAGTTGTTCATGCGAAAAGCCATCAGAAGAGTAAAGCAGATGAACTCGCACACGACTTGGAAGAGATACTTTGATAAAGCTACTTCTTACGAAGTAGCATCAAAAAAGTAGCTAAAAATATTATCTCTATGATCACAGATACAATCACAACATATAAGGTACCGTTGGGGTGATTTACCCATGGTAACCCACCTGTATTTATTCCAAAAAATCCTGTTATAAGTGTGAGTGGCATAAAAATACCAGACATAATAGTCAGGTAATACATATTTTTATTCATCTTCTCATCAACTCTTGTTTTGTAAAAATCATGCAAATGGTCGAGCCTATCTTCTGCTGCAAGTGCTAAATTTTTAACCCTTTCAAGATGTTCATCAATATCATTAAACGCATGTATATCAAAGTTGTCTTTATCGGAGTAATATTTTAAAAAAAGTTCAAAAGCCATATTGGCATTAAAAATCATCCTTCTAATCAAAGAGACACTTTGCCTGAGAGACAAGCCTTTGACCATCACATCTTCACTCTTAGGTTGATAAATAAAATCTTCTAAATCATCTATCTTTAAATGCAATGTTTTAATATCTTCTATCAATCTGTCTACCAGTATGTCTAATTTCTCATAAAAATCATTAAAATCACCTATAGGGATGAGTGATTTTTTATCTCTATCATATTCATATACACTCTCTTGTGTAGCAATAAAGGCGAAAGATTTAGCCTGTGCTTCATCATCTTCTATAAAAGGTAATCTCAAAATCAATGCTGTATAGTTACTGTCTTTGATAAAATCGGATGGGTGTTCTACAGAAGTAATGTCTTCTAATATATAGCTATTGATTTGGGTTAATTTCATCATTGTCCTTTGAAGGATAATTATATCATAAGCATAATATTACGCCTATTTGTTAGCTGGCTAACACACAAAAAAATCATTTTGAAGTATAATATATGACACTCAAAGAGCATATCATTCTTTGAGAAAATTTTAGGACACCTCTAATAATAGGTAATACCCACAATGGGTTTTGCAAATGTAAGGTTGTGCAAAAAATTTATAAGTCCTAGCCCTAGCTAAGACGCAGTAAATATTTTGTGCAAGATTGCGTTTGCAAAGCCCACCCTTTGGGCATCACTAGTTTTCGCCTATGCGTTGTTACTCTTTCTCACCTTAGCTACGGCTAGGGTTTTAAAAGAGTGCCTAGCCTAGACAAAAGCTAGTGATGTTGTGAGTATCACCTATTATTAGAGGTGCCCTTAACTAAGGATATACACTATGAACACACAAGAACAAATAGCAAAAGCTATCGCACTAGATGTACAAAAATCTATGCTCGGTAATGTCGATATGGCAAAAACAATGGAACTCATCAAAGATGTAGGAGCAGTTTTACTTGACGTACGTCCACCTGCCAAAGTAACAGGTGACAATGCCGTCGAAGCCAATATTCCTAATGCATACTATATGGCATACCCAACATTTGCCGAAAATTTTGACCTTTTACCTGAAGATAAAGATACAGTTATCGTGGTAGCTTGTCTTAAAGGGTGGTTTGCAAACCGAATCATGGGATATTTGGAAGTCCTAGGGTATGAAAATGTCTATGTACTAGGTGGTAACATAGAAGACCTCATCGCTGCACATGAAGCACATACTAAGTAATTTTCACTAAAATACTTATAAAAGAGGCTACATAGTGGAACATTTATTACAAGACATCACACCGCTTGTCTCACAGTATGGACTGCTCATTGTCTTTATAGGTGTCATGGTAGAAGGTACTGCGATGATACTCATATCGGGTGTGTTGTGCTACCTTGGTATGTTATCTTTTTCAGAAGCTTTACCTGTTGCCATACTGGGTGCTGTCATAGGTGACCATTTTTGGTTTTATATGGGGAGTCGTTATGGCACTACCATACTAACAAGATTTCCAAAGCTTGCTAAACAATCTGAAAAAGCTCTAGCCCTCATAACAAAAAAAGCAAATATGATTGCAGCAAGCGCACGATTTATCTATGCAGGTGGTATCATTTTTCCTCTTATGTTAGGAGTACAACACTATCCCTCAAAAAAATATCATCTTTTTGATATTTTAGGAGACAGTTTATGGGCTTTGGTTGGCTTGGGTTTAGGATATTATCTGGGCAATGGGGTTGAAAAGGCATTTGGTAAAATAGAACAAGTAGAGCATCTTTTACTGCTCTTTTTTGTTATCGTTATGCTCGTATGGGCTTACAAAAATAAATATAAAGGAAAATAATATGGTAGAATTTATGAAAAAAGCAATGGACTGGGTACTGGAGAAAGAAGCAGATGCGGCTAAAAATTGTCATGCAAGCCCAGAAGAGATAGAAAAACAAATCAAATCACTAGAAGAAAAAAGAGAAAAGTTAAGAAAAAAGTTTCAAGATGAAGATGCAGAGTTTGGTCATATACTTGACAAACTACACTTTATTAAGGCTGAGTCACTTAAATGTCATTCTGATAAATCTTAGACCTTTGTGTAAAAGCTTTATAGAGCATGAACGTGAGTGGGAAGAATGATTTTTCATTCTTCTCCATCATTTTTAAGATGACTTATTTTTGGATAGTTTTTGCTTCATCTTTTTTGGCATCTTTATCAAAAGTGGCTGTATCTTTTATCGCTTTTTTTGCTTCTTTTTTCTGAAATTTATTTACTTTGGCTTCAGCTTTATTGACTTTCGTAACTTTGCTTTTATGTACCAAGGCACTGAAATCTGATTTGAGTTTATCGTACATTTTTTCTACGATATTTTTACCTTTAATTTCTTTTTTTACTGCATCAATCTGATCAACCAATGCTTTATACTCAGGTGATTTACTATTGGTATATCCTAATACTTTTGCTTTGTTCAATTCCTTTTTAGCAGCATCAAGTAATGCTGTGGCATCCTCTTTTTTAGTTTTATCTAATGCTGCCGCATCCAAAATAAGATCTTGTGCATTTAAAAGAGGTAATGGTATGACTGCATATTCTTCCACCATCGTGTCAAATGCTCCAGCTAAAATCTCAAGTGCTTTTTTTATATCTTTGTTATCTAATGCTTTTTTTGCCTCTTTTGTTGCATCGGGAAAGAGTTTCATAGGGATAGAAGTGGTCATAATATCCATCTCATCTTTGAGTGGAGCTAATACTTCTCTAGCACCTTCTACATCATAATGTGCAAGCATCTCTTGTGCTGCAGTCAATATATCTTCTATCTCTTTGGCTGAAGAAAGATTTTCATACACAGCAATTTGCTCATCCAATGGTACAATATCTAGTGCTGGATTATCTTTGAGGGCTTTATCAAATTTTTCTGTAGCATCACTTAAAAGTTTTTTTGCCTCATCAATTTTTTTATGTTGCAAATATCGTACTGCTTTAGAAGTATCTTGTAATCCCTCTATAATCTCTTTCGGGGCTTGTTTAAATGCTTTTTTACTGTCAGTTATTTGGTGTTGCACCAATGTCTTCGTATCAGACTTAGCCTGAATAGCTGTAGTACTCAATAGTAATCCACAAGTCAATGCAGAGAGTAATAGTGTTTTTTTCATAATGTAATCCTTTAATTTTTTTTACATTTCAAGTATAGAGGAGAAAATTTAACCATGTATGTTAGCTGGCTAACAATTACGGTTA
>JALSPX010000084.1 GCA_026985755.1 Sulfurovum sp.
TTAGTGGGATATGGATAGTTCTTGGGTTTCTATCGTGGGATTATCTCGTAAGTATCAGCAGTCATATTTTAGGATGGATACCTTTTTCAATAGTACGATCAAATGGAGCATGGATGCTTTCTGCTTTTGTCTGGCTTCAGTTGATTTTACTTACATTTGCACTGATATTTGCTTTTTTTGGTAATTTTATTTTAAGAAGTGTTTCTAAAGAAAAATATGCTTCTTTTTCTCTTTGGGTAGCTCTAGGAAGTACGGTTTTTTGGACAATAGTTTGGTTTTTTAAAGGAGACTATATTTATCATCAGTTTCTTAAGTTATTAACTTGGCTACCTTTCGAAACTATTGAAAAAGGTATCGCATTTTTAATAGGCTTTTATATTATCTATAATGCGATTATTGTTTCTATGGTTTTTGTAGCAAGTCTTTTTAGCGAACCACTCATCATCTCAGTAGAAAAAAAATACTTTGATGATGCACCTGTTGTGAGGGACCATCTTTTCTCTTCTATCGGGTATACCGTTAAAGATACTTTTATCTTTATACTTCTGTCTATAGTGGCTTTCCCCTTGCTTTTTATTCCTGTGATTAATATTTTTACCCAAAGTGCATTATGGATATGGCTCACCAAAGATACAGTAAGTTATGATGCACTCTCTTTGATTATGGCAAACGTAGACAAAACCCAAATTAAAACACATAAAAAAGCAGTATGGTTCATTAGTTTTGTAGCAACATTATTTAATTTCGTACCCGTGCTTAATATCTTTGGTCCATATTTTGGTGAGCTTACGATGTTTCACTATTTTAAAAATTTAGAAAAAAACAGTTAATTCGTAAATGTCTCTAAGCTCTTTAACCCCTTTTGGGTTACAATAATCTAAAAAGTAGACCTATGGTTGCCAAACTTCTTATTGCATCTATTCTTACTGGTTTGATAAGTGGTTTGTTTATTGTTTTTTATAGTTTTTTAATTGATTTCTTCACCTATTTGTTTTTTATGGGAAACCCATTTAAAACTATCCCTACGCTCCCTGTTTGGTACCTCTATTTATTGCCTACTACGGCTATTTTCATCGTGAATTACATTGTGAGTAAAGACAGTAATGTCAAAGAATACGGACTCAATGAAGTTGCAGACTCTATCGTAGAAAATCGTATGACTTTAGCGCTGAAGACACTCTTCTTAAAAATATTTGCTTCAGCACTCTCTTTGTCTACAGGGTTTACTGTTGGTACAGAAGGGCCCAGTGCCAGTATAGGGGCAATGGTCTCATACCATATACATAAATGGTTCAAGCTCCCTTCTATGTTGGTGAAAATGATGATAAGCATCGGGGCGAGCGCGGGTATTGCTGCAATTTTTGTGACCCCTGTGACAGGTATTGCTTTTGCTATAGAGATTATCGCATATCAGTTTATCAAACAATATATCGGGTATGTGATATTGGCATCATTCGTATCATTTTCAGTAGGTATTTATTTTTTAGATCCGATTGTCTTTTTACACTCTCAGGGGAGAGATTTTAATTTTCATCTGATTGTGGCCAATATCTTTTTTTTACCCTATATTACAAGTTTTGTTTATCTCTATCTTTTTCTTAAAAAGAGAGTACTGGTTTTTATTGATGTAGAATTGATTAAAAACTTCTCCAAATATCGTAATCACTTTTTTGCACTTATCGGTGGAAGTGTAATCGGTACTATTCTTGTAGTAGAACCACAAGCAGCTTTTAGTGGGCATATGTTGGTATTAAGCCTTATCAATTCTGATACAGCTATTCCTCTTGGTATCATTTTTACGATTTTGTTATTGCGTATTATTGGTACAACAGTAGCTATTTATGCCAATGCGGTTGGAGGTATATTTTTACCACTTATGAGTATTGGAGCATTAGTAGGGTATGGGTATGCGGAGTTACTTATTACTTATCTTAACTATATGGTAGAACCTTTTTATTTTGCTGCGGTAGGTGCTGCTGTCTTTATGGGTGTGGTAATGAAATTACCTTTAACCGCCGTGGTATTGGCACTGGAAACAACATTTGATTACAATGTTGTCATTGCTACGGGCGTGAGTGTGGTATTGGTAGAGTATTTCTCTCAACTCTATTTTACTATCCAAAGGCGTAATGTGACCAAAGCAGATAAAGTACAAAAAGTACCTATTCCAGAAGATAATAAAGAAGAAACACCTACACCATCTTCATAATGATATCTTCAAAGGTATTCGCTGTCATTTAGATATGCGTTTATTTCTCCCTCTATCAATATCTTGTTGTGATATCATAAGGGCATCACCTATTATTTGAGGTGCCAATAAGAGATTATCGGCTGGAGACCAACATATCACAGTGCAAGCTGTCTAAAAGGCTAATGGCTAAGTTGTCAGAGACAAAAAAGTCATCACCATGAGAGCATACATAGAGCATATCAAAGTTTTTATTTTCAAGGTATTCACTCATTTGTGTACCTAAAAAATCTCCATCTATAAAAAACTTTCCGTCTAAACCATGTTCTTTTTTGAGTGCTTCAAAAGCATCTCTTTGTGCCTCTTGGATAATCTGCACATTTTGCAAGTCTGCTTCCATACTTGGGTCTACGATGTATCTGTAGTCATAAAAAAGTTCTATGTCACTTGCTTCAAAGTGTTTTTTTACACTTGCTATGCATGAATTTGAGTCACTAACCGCATCAATAACCAAGGCTATTTTTTTGTAATCTTGCGTAGAAGTTTTGCGTACAAGTACAGGCTGTGTGACTTTACTTACAAGTTTCTGGGTAATACCCTCATGGTATGAAGCAATGATAAAAGTCTCTTTATCTTCACGTGCTAATGCCCATACTCTGTCTTGTGTGTCATCTATCTTTACAAATATAGCAGGGGTTACCGAGGGTTTGAGCGTAGCGACTTTTGTTTCTATCTCTTTTTTGATTTTGTCTTTATCCAAGATACCTGCTACTTCTGTACTAAAGAAGTCAGGTACATCAAAAAAAGGTGTCTCATGTACATAGAGTATCTCTACGCTTGCATCATGTTTTTGGGCGAAATCAAAGGTTTTCTCCAATACCTCATCACACATAGAAAAATCATTTAATACAGCTATAATTTTTTGAATACTTCTCTGCATTACTTCCTCCTTATTGGTTTATATCAGTCCTAACTCCGCAAGAAATACTTTGACTTTTGGTGAAATTTCACTTAGTTCTGCCATGAGAGACTCCCATGCCTTCTCCTCTGCATACCACGCTTCTATACGTTTAAAAGAGTCACTTTTTTCCTCTTGACTCAGGGCATCTGTTTTGTCTATGTTCTCTTTAATCGTTTCTAAATGTTTTAAATTGCTTTTACTCATTGGTTTCTCCTAATATTGGTTATGGGTATTACCTACTGTTAGTGGTGCCCTATAATTTTCCATCTTTTATTTCTTGTTGGATTACATCCATAGCATCTTGCATTACTTTTATGATAAGTTCTGCTGACTTACGGTCATCATTTTCGGGAATATCCCAGTCAAAGACTTTCATATTGCCTTTAAAGACGGCACGTAATTCTGTTGTGATTTCATCTTTCATTTTTGCTATTTCTTGTTCTTGTGGTGTCATATATACTCCTTAACTATACCTTACCTTATTATAGAGCGAAAAGGTTAATTAAATATGTATGAATCAAGGTCAAAGTTTACTAGCCAATCTGGCATACCCCCAAGCACCTATAGCCAAGAGTACATACAAAATGACTATAAACATCATCTGTTCAGGCTTGGTTTGGTACTCGTACCCTAAGATGAGGATGGATCCTACACTCAACCCACCTATAGCAATAAGCGTAAAGAGTGTAGAAGAGTTGGTTTGTTTCCTGATTTTAAAGTTTGCGATTGCCATAAGCAAAGAAACCAGTAAAAAGGTAATACTTCCAAACTCTAAGATGAGCTGTAAACCTCCTGCGAGTATGAGAAGTGTAGCTGTACCAGCCATGCTGAGTATGGCAGTGGTGGGGATATGCATATGGCGTTTGGTGAGTACCTGTGGTAAGTAACCATCATCTGCGATACGTGCCATCTGACGTGACGAGCCAAATATCGTACCTGATATGGCAGAAGAGGTAGCAAGTATCGCTCCTATGATAACAAGGTTCTGTCCCAAATCACCCATAATTTCAGCAGCACCTGATGCAAGGGCATACTCTTTGTTTTTTATCAAATCTTCTACAGGTATGGCAAGCAACGACCCCATTGCAATAACAAAGTATATGAGAGCCACAAGTGCCACAGCAGTATAGATGGCTCGGGGAATGTTTTTGTCAGGGTTTTCCATCTCGTTTACTGCATTGATAACCAGCTGAAAGCCTTCATAAGCCACAAAAGTAATGGAAGCCACAATGAGTATGCTCATCATAGGTGTCTGTGCAAAATCTTGTGTGAGTGTCTGTGAAAAGGTTTTTAAGTCTGTTTCACCATAGTATATAAGTGCCAAAGAGATGAGTAGCAAAATGAACAACTTCGCATAGACCATGATGTCTTCTAGTTTTCCCATGCCTTTCACGCTCCATAGGTTGATACCTGCAAAAATCCAGAGTATGCCTATGGCTACAGCCTTACGTACCCATTCGTTGTTGGCAAATTCAAATCCACTGATGCCATAAGAGGAAAAAGTATAGGCGTATAGAGCAAGCGTAGAGATGTACCCAAAAATGGTGTACCATCCTATGAGAGATGCTGCCATATGTGAGTGGGGGTAGGTACGTTTAAAAAAGGCATAGGTGGCTCCCTCATCTTTATAGTAAACACCTAGTTTTACGTAAGAATAGGCAGCAAAAAATGCAATCACCCCACCCAACAGTATGGCAAATGGAGCTAAAAAACCCACCATAGAAACAGAGATACCAAGTATCGTAAATATCCCTCCCCCCACCATACCACCTACAGCGATAGCTACGAGTTCTTTAAAACCTAGATTTTTTTTATTTGGCATGGTGTTATGTTTCCTTATATTGTTTATCATGTAGGTATTATAGTACTGTGTGGTTAATGAAGTGTTGTTGTAAATCAAACATAGTTGGTATCCCCACGAGGACTCGAACCTCGAGCTACGCCTTAGGAGGGCACTGCTTTATCCAGTTAAGCGATGAGGACAATGAGATGTGTAAGTATAGTAAAACTCTCTTAAGAAATCTTAACTATAATTTCATATAATAAAAAATATAAGGATTTATATATGCCACCAGTACCAGAAGATGTAGGATGTAGTAATATGGAGTGTATGGAAGCACAAAATTGCCAACGTACAGTGATTTATGAAGATGGAAGTGCTAGAGAGGTGAAGAGTTTTGGGGGTACACCCACGAAAGGTTGTGGAAAGTTTATCCCAAAAAAAGAGAAAGAAGGTAAATAATACGCTATAATTCGCTCACATTAGCATCCATCGGTCGGATGTCATTGGTGTAGTCGTGGACTACACCCTACAAAACCTAAGACCGAAAATCTCACTAGGTCAATTTAGGAACATCATGAAATTTACAGAATTAGGACTCAACGAGTCACTACTTAAAGCAGTCAAAGAGCAGGGCTATACAGAGCCTACACCTATCCAAGCACAAGCCATACCTCTCGTTATAGAAGGTAGAGATGTGCTCGCAGCTGCACAAACAGGTACAGGGAAAACAGCAGGATTTACACTGCCACTACTAGAGCGTCTCTCAAAGACGAAACCTCAGATGAAAAAGAAACAAATCCGTGTATTGGTACTTACCCCTACACGTGAACTTGCTGCACAGGTGGCAGAGAGCATTGCTACCTATGGTAAGTATATGTCTTACCGTTCTATGGTGATCTTTGGAGGGGTGGGGATCAATCCTCAGTTTGCAGCTATCAAAAAAGGTGTAGATATTGTTATTGCTACACCTGGTAGACTGCTAGATATTGCTAGCCAAGATGGTATAGACTTTTCCGCAGTAGAGACACTGGTACTCGATGAAGCAGATAGAATGTTAGATATGGGCTTCATACATGACATCAAAAAACTCATGGCAATGATGCCTAAAAAGAAGCAAACTTTGCTCTTTTCTGCGACATTCTCTAAAGAGATAAAAGCACTCGCCTCAGGTTTGCTAAAAGACCCCGTACTTGTAGAGGTAGCACGTGAAAACTCAACTGCAGGGAAGATAAGCCAAGTGGTGTACCCTGTAGACAAGAGCCGCAAAAGAGAGCTACTTGCTCAGCTCATAAAGACAAATGATTGGAAACAAGTCCTTGTCTTTACCCGTACCAAACATGGGGCAAATAAAGTGTGTAAACAGCTAGAAGAGTACTCTGGCATCAAAGCAGCAGCTATTCATGGGAACAAGTCCCAAGGGGCACGTACCAAAGCACTTGCAGACTTTAAAGCAGGCAATATACGTGTCCTTGTGGCTACAGACATCGCGGCACGAGGTATAGACATCGACCAGCTCCCACACGTAGTAAACTTCGAGTTACCTAACGTACCAGAAGACTATGTGCACCGTATAGGTAGAACAGGTAGAGCAGGGATGAAAGGTGAGGCAGTCTCATTGGTATGTATAGATGAACATGATTTACTTAGAGCTATAGAGCGTTTTACCAAGTCTAGCATCAAAAAAGTGGATATTGAAGCCTTTAGACCAGACCCAAGCATAGAAGCAGAACCTATACAAAATGGTAGAGGTGGCGGTAAGCGTGGTGGTGGACAGCGTAATGGTAACCGTGGGCAATCACGCAATGCACCAAAGAAGAAGAGTGTAGGGGCAGATTCCATATCTGCCCAATCTTCACAGAAAAAGAAAACATCAAATCATCAAAGGGCAGAACCTGCAAATAAAAGGGCAGAAATAGATTCTGCCCCTACGGGTAACAAAAATAACAGTCGCAAGCGTAAGCCTAAAAATAAAGACAACGTAGCTGCACAAATCGGTTCAAACCTGCAAGCCAAACTAGATAATCTAGATAAAAAAACTAACAGGAGAAAATAATGAAAAAAATCTTTAAACTCACAGACCCTAAAAAACATGAAGATCGTGTACTTGAAGCAGTAAAAAATGACATACGCAAATATGTAAAACGTGAAAAGAAAAAAGATTTACCCGATAAAGCAACGATGTATTGGGATTTTGATTGTAAAGTAGGGGAGAGTGCAGAAGATGCAAAAGTAGTTACTTTTGAAGAACTCATTAAAGCAGTGGATGCTGTTAAATCTACAGGTGTGACAGAAGTCTATGTAGAAGTGATAGCTAAATCTGTAGAAAAACCACTTAAAGTTAATGAAAGTAAAGAAGAAGATTAACTTTTATGGTATATAATACTAAAAAAGAAAAAAGGGTAATAATGAAAAATATTATATTGATTTTAGCATTGGCACTGTTAAGTAGTGGATGTTCAAAAACATGGACAGGTATCAAGCAAGATACACATGAAATGCTAACGAATACCAAGGAAGTAGTACATGAAGCTACGGCACCAGATACAGTACCAGATACATCGGTAGAAAATACTATGCCTGTTGCAGCAGACACACACGTGTCACAACCTGTAGAACCAGTCATTCCTTCTATGACAAACTAGTGCAAAATAAATATGTAGCGGATGTAGGGGATTTTGGTAAATTTCAACTCTTTCGTTACCTTTTTAATCACAAAGAAAGTCCCTTAGATGGAAAAGAACTTTCCCAAATTTGGTTTATGCATAAAGGTGAGGGTGAAACTTCTAGTGATGGCAAATATATAGATTACTTTGAACGCATGGTAGGTACAGATGAGTACCTAGAACATTCATTGCTTGATGTCATTATGCGTGACAAACGCGAAGTGACTGAACTTGAAACTCTCAAGCTTCTTCCTCATGCAAAATTTTTTTATGATGAAGTGCCTAAGGCATTAGAAGATCGTTATCTATGGTTAAATAAGGCACTTACTTTTGCAATGCATTCTCCTATAGTTGCGGTAGCACCAGATAATGGCATGGCACTTAAATGTAAGCGTGACATGCATTGTTTTGAATTCCTTACTCTCGAAAATCATTATTCTCAAAAAGTGTATCCACATAAATATATATTTGCAGATGAGGTAAATTATTTTTATCGTTTACCTCACTTGGAAATATGTATTGTCTATCAACATCTAAGTCGCTGTTTTAGTCATAATGCACAGATAGTCTCATTACTTAGAGACCTTCGGCATGAATATTCGCATGTTGTGGCCATTAAACATAAACCCTATAGTCCACGGGTCTTTTTTTTTCTTTGCAAAAGTGAAGTGATAGAAGAGAGCATTGCATATAGACTTCAAATATTTGCCCATGAATATTCTGAGTTTTGGGAAGTTTTCTTATAATAATACAATATATAGTTAGGTTAACATAATATAAATTCTATTAAAAAAGTAAATCCCTTCTCTTTTGTGTATTGGTGCCAACACATAATGATTTTAGAGATTCAAAAAAAATCTGTATTTTAGACTTTATGTAATGAGCACTTCTTATTTAAAAAAATGAAATCAAAAAAATGAAATCAAAAAAATGAAATCAAAAAAATGAAATCAAAAAAATGAAATCAAAAATTCATTGCTGTGGAGCACAGATAAAATATTCATTTTCAATAAGTGTCTAGCATTTTTGTTATGACATTGTTTTATTTCGTCAAAATTTCCAATACAGACAAATCCGGTACGACATTTATATTTATTAGTATTATATACACTCTCTTGTACTATTTTTTGTTTAATCATACCTATAATTATTGGTAATACCCACAACATCACTCACTTTCGTCTAGGCTATGTACTCTTTTGAAACCCTAGCCTTAGCTAAGGTGAGAAAGTTCCCTTAAGCAGTAGGGAAAGATGGAAAACTTTTGTAAGGTACGTATTTTAGGGCTTTAGAGGACTATAAAAGAACAAGTGTTCATATATACAAGGTTGAGGAAGAATATAAGTGAACACTTGTTCTTTTAGGAAATAAAGTAATTAAAACTAAAAGAACAAGTGTTCATAAAAAATAGAATAGAAACTATTGACATATGAACAAATGTTCACTATAATAGCATCAAAGGAGTCTCTATGAACGATGAGAGCGTCACTTCCCTACCTAGTAAGGGAAGCAAAACAAAAGAAAAAATACTTAAAACTTCACTCAAACTCTTTGCGAGTAAAGGATATAAGGCTACAACGGTACGAGATATAGCAGGTGCAATGGGTGTGAAACAATCAGCACTCTATAACCACTTTAAGAACAAAGATGCAATACTTGAAACCCTTATAAGCAACCTTACCTCTTCTGCCATTGTTACACTATTTGATGGTAAGGATGCTCAGGAACTCCATAAACAAGGGAAAGCACTTTTAGCAAGTATTGCCACGACTTTTAAGCTTTTGAGCTTTGATGGGCAAAATGAGGCGCTTTATAAGCTACTTATGCAAGAGATATTCCGTAATGAAGGTATACGAGAGATATATAACGAGCATTTTTACCAGGAAAACGTAAAAAAACTCTCTGGTATCTTCTTTGGGATGATGCAAGAGGAGATTATAAAGTCTTCTGATCCCCTATTGTTGGCAAATGAGTTCTTTTCGCCTCTATTTTTCTACCAGATGCAGGTTTCTTTGCTAAAATTAGACAAGAAATCGACTTCTTCTGTGGTTTCAATGTTTGAAAAGCATGTGGATTATTTCTGGGATAACATCAAAGTAGAAAAAGATAATACGCTGTTTTAGTGTCTTATACTAAATAATATTAATATTATTCAATTTTAAAATTAAAAAATATGGAGAAAAGATGGATAACAAAGAAGATTTATTTGCACATAAGTCAAAATCGTGGGATATGAACTCAAAACGTGTGCAAAATGCCAAAGGTATAGCAGAACTAATAGTAAAAAATATAAAACTGGACAAATCTATGGAACTTATGGACTTTGGTGCTGGTACAGGGCTTTTGAGCTACTTTATTGCACCTTATGTCAAGAAGATAGTTGCTGTAGACAACTCCCCTTCTATGCTGGGAGAGTTTAAAGCCAAATGTAACGAATTTGTCTGTGAGACTGAAATAATAGAGAAAGATTTGAGTATAGAGACCTTAGATCGAAAGTTTGACGGTATCATCTCTTCGATGACTATACACCATTTGGAAGATATCATCGCTCTCTTTACTAAGTTGTATGATATGCTTGAAAAAGGTGGGTTCATAGCCATTGCAGACTTAGACACTGAAGATGGTAGTTTTCATTCGGATAATACTGGGGTGCATCACCACGGTTTTGATCGTGAAGCTTTGCAACTTATTGCTGAAGAAGTTGGATTTAAAGATGTGAAGTTCGATTTGGCAAGTACCATAGAGAAGCCACACCGTACTTTTACGGTATTTTTACTCACCGCCGTGAAATAAAGATAAAGATAAAGATAAAGATGAAGTATGTATAGTGTGGCATTTTCAGCATTCACTGCGCTAGATGATTAGAGATAAAATTTAGTGTTTTTTTATCTCTGCTACGATGACACCTCTAAGCTCACCCTCTTTGAAATGCATTGCTTTGTCATTAGGATATACTTCTTTTATGAGTTTTTTGATTTCTGGAGAAACAGAAGAACCATGACATTTTAGACATATAGGAGTTGTAATAAGAGGCTTGTATACTCTTGTCGTATCTCCTATTGTTACTTCTTTAATATCTTTGGGTGTAAAAGTTTTCGCTTCTATAGCCGCTACATATTCATTCATTATTTTTTTATCTAAATCATCTGCAGGGTTAGTGCTATTATTTCTAAGTTTGAGTGCAGTTCTTCTTACTTTCGCATATTTAGGTAATTTTTTATTTACTTCTTCTGTAAGGGAAGTCGCTTTAGAAGCACAAAAACCAGCAGCACTTAATCCAGTTTTATCTGCTTTCATATGTGCTTTGAGTTCGGTTTTTAGTGCGCCTCCTAACATTTTTATATATTTGATACCTTCTTGTTTTATTTTGAGAGCTTCTGTAGCATTCATATCTGATGCCATAGCAGTATTTGCAAGTATTGTCAGTAGTAATAGTGTTTTTGTTTTCATAGTTATCCTTATAATTTTTTAAAGGATGATTATAAATATTTTTACTTAAACTTTAGAGACATTATGTGGATTGGTTAGAAATTTAGTTGCAGTTAAAAAAAGGTATTGCTTTCCTGTGATGCTCACTCTATATTTTTTTTGTTGTAAATATTTTTTTGCAAATGAGATGTCATTTAAAAGTAGTGACATCTCATTCATCTGATAGTTTGGTGCTTTGGCTCCATAAATCATCTCACCCCCTACCCATCTGGAATTTGGAAACCCTAAAATAAGTGCGGCATCTTTCTCAAGATAATGTTGTACGAGATACATTAAAAATGGTTTAAAATGTATACTTGAACTTTGAAGTGTTCCTATGCTAATCAATAAATCAAATTTACCTAAGTTCAAAGTATCTAATAGATTGATATCAGTAGTGTATAACTTTACATTCTGCTCTGGAAATTGTTTATTAGCATAGGCGATAGCACTTTCTGAATGGTCTACCCCTACAAAATCTATTAAATCATATTTTTTAGTATTGAGTTTGTTTTTAATCACCTCAAACTCATCACCTCTATTGATACCTAGGTTAAGGATACGATTTTTGTTTTCTATTTTTACATTGTCTAATGCTTGATGGTAGTAATAATAAAAAGAGGGTTCTTCCATTTTGTGTATACGAGAAAAGTGTGAATCTATACCATATTTATCACTTGTTTTCTCTACATCATGAAAAGAATCTTTTTTGAGTTTTTTGAATGTGATTTCAATAAAGTTTTCATCTATTTTTCTTGGAGTTAACATTTTGGCATGCAAAAGTTCTGCCATATCTGTCCATGCCTTATAGCTTCTATAGAGATAGTCTATACCATTTACATTTATAATAGTACCAGCATAACAGCAGTCACATATATCTGGATTTAAGACTTTAAATGAAATGCTATGCGTCATATCTAACTTATCTTGAAGTAAGGGTAAAATATTTTGAATTTTATGCATATCAAAAGTTATCATAAAGCGTATTGTAGCATAAATGTGCCTTCCTAATATTGGGAGGGAAAAAGAATGTTACAAAACATCTTTATTAGGAAGGCTCCACTATAATAGCATTATATTATGTACCAAGTGTGTACTAGGAAAACTTTATGGTTAAATATCAACTTATTGTGATAGGTTCTGGAGCTGCAGGAATGATGGCAGCAATAACAGCGGCTAGAAGTGGCAAATCTGTATTACTTTTGGAAAAGCTATCTCGGGTTGGTGCTAAACTCAAAGCCACAGGTGGAGGCAGATGTAATCTGACCAACACACTAGATAATGAAGAGTTCATGCGTCGGTTTGGGCGTGATGGTAGATTTATGCACCCTGCTCTTGAATCTCTTGATTATAAGGCGTTGATAGCATTTTTTTCTGAGATTGGTGTGGAGAGCCATGCACCTGATGGGTACCGTGTGTTTCCTGTTACCCATTCTTCCACTACGATTATTCATGCCATGATCGATGAGATGACAAAATTAGGGGTCACTGTGCTATGTAGTCAAAAGGTATTAGAACTAGAACATGATAGTGTTAAGGTAACGGGGGTAAGCACACAAACAGACAGCTATAAGGCAGATGCAGTCATTATAGCCACCGGTGGCATGGGTTATCCTATGCTGGGAGCTGAGGGAGATGGCTATCCTATGGCAGAATCTGTAGGACATAAGGTTACAGAACTCTACCCTGCTATGATGCCACTCAAAGTCAAAGAGAAATGGGTAGAGAATTGTAGGGCTGACACCATTGCAAAGGTTTCCATGTACGTGAATATGAAAAAATATAAAAAACTCCAAGCCAAAGGTGATTTAATATTTACAAAGGGTGGTATACGTGGCCCTGTTGTACTTGATTTTTCTCGCGAGATTACCCCTCTTCTTGCCAAGTTTGATGAAGTGCCTGTTCTTGCCAATCTTACAAAAGGCAGGAATGAAGAGCAGATACGTCAGCATTTTAAAAAGGCTTTGAAAAAGAATCCGCATCAAAATACCTTAGATTTATTACTTACCCTGCTTCCTGAGTCTGTAAGTAGAGAATTATGTAAATTGGCAGATGTAGACCCTACCCACACTCTAGCCAAACAAAAAGGTGCCAACAGAGACAAGCTCTTGCGTCTACTTGTCTGGACACCACTCACCGTCAACGGTCATGATGGATTTAAAATGGCAATGATAACACGTGGAGGGATAGATTTAAAAGAGATTGACCCCTACACGATGCAGAGTAAAAAGCTAGAAGGCTTATACTTTTGTGGTGAAGTGATGAATATAGATGGTCCTTGCGGTGGGTATAATTTGCAGTGGAGTTTTGCTAGTGGATATTTGGCAGGGAAATTGAATGCTTAAAGATAAAGTGCTATTATTCTTGGTGTAAATGATAGGAGATGATGATGAAAAAAATAATCATATTATGTATAGGTATATATATTTTTTCAGCATGTGGTAATACAGAGTCGAAAAATAGTCATACAAATAATAATGTATATAACACTTTTATTGAACATAAAAAACAATGGGATAATAGACAAACGCAAAATTACGCTTTTGTGGTAAAAAAAACCTGTTTTTGTCCCTATGAAGAGAAGATTCAAGTTACTGTTGAGAATAACCTTGTCATTGAAGCGAAATATATTCCTAGCAATAGCGTAATAGATACTGGTATGAAACAAAAAAATATAGATGGGTATTTTGATATGATACAAGAGGCTTTGGATAATAATGTATATCAGTTAACTGTACAGTATGATGAGACATATGGGTATCCTAAAGAGATTTATATTGATTATGATGAGCAAATGGTTGATGAAGAGGTCTCTTATACTTTAACAGATTTTAATACCTATGATTAGAGATACTTTTAAGTCGTCATTTGGCATAATGTATATAGAACCCTCTGATTAACCTAGACATTCACAATGGGCTTTGCAAATGTAGGATTGTGCAAATGATTTATAAATCCTAGCCATAGCTAAGACGCCTTAAATATTTTGTGCGAGATTGCGTTTGAAAAGACCACCCTTTGGGCATCACTAGCTTTCGCCTATGCGTTGTTACTCTTTCTTACCTTAGCTACGGCTAGGGTTTCGAAATAGTGCCTAGCCTAGACCTTTGTGCTTGCACTCTCTTTGAAAAAAGCTAGTGATGTTGTGAACGTTTAGGTTAATCAGGGGGTTCTATTAAAAGATAAAGGAATATTTTATGAAAAAACTTATATATGCGCTTGTAGCTCTTTGTGTTGGAGTAATCTTATTTTATATGTTTAATGTGGAGACCACAGATAAGCATAAAGCAACACAAAAATCAATACAAAACCCAATAGTGCAAACGGTCGTGAATGAAACAAAAGAAAATACTTTAAAACAAAAAAGAGTACAAACTCAGGTAAAACCAGCAATAAAATCAAAACCTTTAAAAACAGATAGCCAAACGCCTAGCGAAGAAAATAGTTCAAAAGCTATTGATGTGTTTGGTAAATCTGACCTTCATGCCTTTAAAACAATTCATCCTAAAATTATAAA
>JALSPX010000085.1 GCA_026985755.1 Sulfurovum sp.
TATGGGCAGAGGATTTGGATGATGGACTTACGCAAAGACTTATAGGCTATCTACAAAAGAAGTTTAATAATCCAAATATATATACCTATCCATGGGGTGTAGAAAAACAACCAACCCTTAAAATAAAAGTAGCCATTACACGTTTTATTGCACAAGGTAATGCTGTCTATCTTGATGCCAATTGGGAGATTATATACCTAAAATCAAATAGAAGTAAGGCAAAATTATTTAGCACTATGATACCTCTCAAAAATAAAGAGAGTGATACTGTTGTCTCCTCTATGGATAAAGCTTTTAGCCAGCTAGAAGAAGCTATAGCCCTTGAGCTTAGATAAATTCTAAGTTCAGCTCTTTACAATACAGCTTGAAATTTGACAAAGTAACTATAACTCATTATAATGCTAGAAATAAAACCAAAAGGAGAGCAAAATGAAAGCATTTTCATACTACAGACAAATCACCCAAAGATTTTCTGCTCTCCTTCTCTCATTTTTCCTGCTTAGTCTCTAAGCGTACCTCATAACTTATATTGGATGACCAGCTTCGATGGCTGTGTATGTAGTCTATTTCTGCATATCAAATTATTGGTGTGATGGCAATCACCCCCTACAGAATAAAGAAGAAAAAATGAAAAACACAAAAGAAATAAATAAATGGAACCCAGAAACATACAATAAACACACAGCCTTTGTATCGCAATTGGCATTGCCTGTGGTAGAATTATTGAACCCACAAGAGGGTGAACACATCCTAGATGCAGGGTGTGGTGATGGTACTTTGGCTATAGAGATAGAAAAGTATGGTGCTAAGGTAGTGGGTGTCGATATGAGTGCCGAGATGATAGAGGCTTGTAAGGAAAAAGGCATAGAAGCCTATGTTGGTTCAGTCACATCATTGTCTTATGCAAATGAATTTGATGCCGTCTTTTCCAATGCCACATTACATTGGGTCAAAGATGTCAAAGGTGCAGTAGAAAATATAGCAAAATCCCTTAAAAATGGTGGACGATTTGTTGCAGAGTTTGGTGGTGTGGGCAATATGCATCACGTGGTAGTGGCGATACAACAAGTCTTTGATAATCATCCAGAGTTTGGAGCATTTCAAAATCCATGGTATTTTCCTACTCCTAAAGAGTATCAAGCGTTATTGGAGTCAGTAGGTTTTGAAGTAAAATATATAGAGTTAATACCCCGATCTACACCGATGGATGACATCGTACATTGGTTAGACATCTTTGTCAATGGGATTACTGAGCATTTGAGCAAAGAGCAGTTTGAGGTGTTTAAAAGTGAGTGTCGAGATATTTTAGTGAATACTATTTATAGTGAAGAAAAGGGGTGGATTTTGGATTATGTGCGGTTACGGATTGAGGCAGTCAAGATTGGTTAATCTTTTTTAAGTACACTTTCGTAAAAATACAAAGGAAAATTATGAAAAAAACACTATTACTATTGGGTTTATTAAGTGCAAGTCTCTTTGCTAAGTTCGAGACTGTTGACAGCGAGGAGTTTGAAAAGCTCATGGCAAAAGGATATCCTACGATAGACATACGCACCCCTATGGAATGGAAACAGACAGGTATCATCAAAGGTGCACATAAAATGATGTTTTTCACCCCAAAAGGTCAGCCAGATTTGGCACAGTGGTTTTTTGAACTAGGACATTTGGTGAAAAATAAAAAAGAACCCATTTTACTTTACTGTGCACATGCTAACCGTTCCAAGTCACTAGGACAAGGGCTTGAACAAATGGGCTTTGAGAATGTGTATGAACTTAAAGGTGGCATAGAGAATGGTTGGATAAAAGCAGGGAAGAAAACGGTCAAATAAATTGATGGTAAAATAATTGTATAATTCTCTATGACAAAAAAACAACCTACCAGAGAAAAACTACTTGACATTACATTCGATGAAGTATATATCCATGGGTACACTGCTACATCTGTAGATACCATACTCAAAACTGCAGGCATTCCCAAAGGCTCTATGTATCATCATTTCAAGGGTAAAAAAGAGTTGGTGCTGGCTATGGTAGAGGAACGACTCTTTCCAAAGATGGAGCTTTTTTTTGATTTTGAGCCCAAAGAGGGCAAGCGTGTTACTGATGTACTACGAGGCACCTTTGCAGCTATGGCTAAAAATAAACCTCTCATTACCTATGGTTGCCCACTCTATCGGCTCATGGTAGAACTTTCTGGCGTGGATGAAACCTTTGATGCACTTCTAAGTGCTAGAGTAAGGCAGATGGAAGAAAACCTTGCATTCCTTTTACAAAAAGGCATAGAGAGTGGAGAGTTTAACAAAACACTAGACACAAAAGCTTTTGCCAGTTGTATCCTCGAAAGTACATGGGGTGTGTTGTCTCTTTCTCCCTCTTTGTCTTCTTCTAAACATTTTCTACAGCATAGTAAATTCATTTTAGATACATTGGCATCGTATAATAATTAGACTAATTAGTCTAATTTAAGACAAATTTCTTTATACTACGACTAGACTAAATAGTCTAATATAAAATTTAAAGGACAAAATATGTTTATGTACCAAAAAAATGAAGCACAGGCGCAGAGGCTAGAACAACTTTATAAAAAAATCAAACTCTTTTATGGTGCAGTGCCTCCACAGATGGAGTTCCTTGGTAATATCGAGGCAGAGTATTTAGAAGATTTTATCAAAGCAGTGTTACGCATTGCCAAGCATCCGCATATCAACCCTAATTGGTTTGGGTTTGTGAGGTTGCATGTCGCTTTTAAGGAAGACTATGCCTATTGTAAAGCGTTTAACACAAGATTTTTGCTGGCTCGTGAGTATACACAAAAAGAACTCGATGATGCTATAGCCGACATCTCGACCATACCATTTGATGAAAAACATCAAGCCATGGCTAGGCATGCCCTTAAAGTTATCTATGAGAGTAAAGACTGCACCCAAAGTGATTTGGATACACTCTATGAAATGGGCTGGAGTCAAAAAGATGTATTTGACGGAGTTGAGCATGCTTTGACACTCTTTAGAAATGGTAGACTTTTGACGGCGTACAGTAAAAAGGACTAGTATGGATGTAACACAAATACCTTTTGTAAAACACATAGGCATAGAGAAAAATGAAGAGGGTACAGTGAAACTAAAACCCACTGTTAGAGTCGAAAATCATATAGAGACTATCCATGCAGCTGCACAGTTTGCATTGGCAGAGACACAAAGTGGATTGTATCTTCAAACACTTTTTCCTGAATATCGTGGAAAAGTCATGCCGCTACTTCGTGAATCTAGTGTCAAATACAAAAAACCTGCAACATCAACACTCACTGCATCTGCCTATGTAGAAGAGGGAGTAAAAGAGAAGTTTTTAATAGCATTTGAGGCAAAAGGAAGAGCCATTATCACAGTTTATGTTGAGCTTAGAGATGAAAACGAAGTTGTAACAATGCGTGGTGAGTTTACTTGGTTTGTCAGTAATATTGAGTAACATCAATTAATTTGGCTATAATCACTTTTTAAACCCAAATTATGCAATAGAATTGCCAAAATTAGCAATGTACTTGTATAGTTTGAGTAAAAAAAAGGATGAAAGATGGATGAATCAATTAACGTACTAGGTGAGCCATTAGAGCCATGTTCTCTTAATCCACTTACAGGTTTTCACCGCGATGGCTCTTGTAATACAGGTGACCATAACCCTGCGGTACATGCTGTGTGCATCTATGCTACTGAAGAATTTTTGGTATACTCTAAAAAAGTGGGCAATGACCTCTCTACCCCTATGCCTCAATATAACTTTGCAGGTGTCAAACCAGGAGAG
>JALSPX010000086.1 GCA_026985755.1 Sulfurovum sp.
ACCATAATGATAAATATAGTAATAGACACCAATGTACTACTCTCTGCTCTGTTTTCAGACAGAGGAGCTAGTTATAAACTATTATCTATCATTGATAGTGAAAAATTTGTAGTTAATATTTCTACAACATTGCTGTATGAATATGAAGAGATATTAACACTGAAATCTAAACTAGGTACAAAGTATGTGGATTCTATTTTAGACTATATTTGTTTGATTGGTAAAAAAAATAGTATTTTTTACCTTTGGAGACCCAAATTAAAAGATATTGATGATGACTTTTTACTGGAACTTGCAGTGAAATCAAGTTCTGTTATAGTTACACTAAATGGTAAAGACTTTAAGCCTGCATCAGAGTTTGGTATTAAGGTGATGACACCCAAAGAATTTTTACAATATATAGGAGAACTATCATGAAAACGATGAGTTTAAGAATGCCCGATTATTTAAAAAATGCTGTCAATGATGTTTGTGCAAATGAAAAAATATCATTCAATCAATTTATAGTCAATGCTTTAAGTGAAAAAGTTTCTGCATTGCAGACTTTAGACATCATAGAAAAAAGATCCAAGAGAGCTTCAAAAGAGTCATTTTTAGAGGCTTTAAGTCAAGTACCTAGTGTTGAACCTGATGAGAGAGATAGACTGTAAGATATAGAGTAACATTATAATTCAACTAATATGCTCCATCGGTATCTAAACAAATATCTCCTCTTCCATTCTTTTATTCTTTATGCTAATATAGAACTAAAAGGATATATTATGAAACTACAACTACTTCTTATTCCTCTTTTCTTCATAATCCTACTTCATGCAGATACACTTGGCTTTGAATCTATAGGTATTCCTGTAAAAACTGTGGATGCACAGGGAAAGATACATAGTGTTACCGTCAAACGTGACATCCCTGCGGAATGTAAAAAACTCCCTATCAACAACTTTATGGTCTGGACAGGCAACTATGCCAATGACAAAGTACCTGCCCCTTGTAAGTCAACCTATGTACATACCACAGGTAAGCTTTTGCCTATGCATATACATGAAGATGTGACAACCTATGGAGAGCTTGAAGTCTTGGCATTTATGAAACATATGCAAAAAGATGACTCACTCATACTCGTAGATGGACGCAAACAGACATGGTATGACTATCGTACGATACCCGGAGCTATCAATTTACCCTTTCATCATTTTAAAGAGCGTGAAGCCTTCGAGTTTGAATTTGAACATGATTTACACATCTTGGGTGTGAAAGCTAATAAAGATGAGAGTTTAGACTTTCGCAAAGCAAAAACAGTCACTATATTTTGTAATGGTCCTTGGTGTTCACAATCCGTAGCTATGATTGATGCTCTTTTAGAAATAGGATATCCTGCTGATAAGATAAATTGGTACCGTGGTGGTATGCAAGACTGGTTAAGTGCGGGGATGACATCTACTCGTAAATAAGAGCTACCCTTAACGTATAAACATCACTCCTATAAGAATAAAAAATGGTAACATTGCCCAAGCGTATCTGTTTTCTTTTGTTTTTAGAGCTTTATAGATACCCCAAAAGAATAATCCAATAGCGATGAGCAAAATTGCAATAAAAAGTATAATTAACTCTTGACTCCAACAACTCATATTATTTATCCAACTCTTCACGCCCGAGTTTATCAACCATTTTGATACTCTCTAGGGCATTTTCAAGTATCTTTTTGGTACTTGTGAGTGGTTTCATATGGAGATTGGTCTGCTTTTTATCTAAGCTCTCATCCATCAGTACGTCCATTACTTCTTTTTCTAGTTCTTTGACGATTTCATTTAGTTTATTTTCTATAAATTGAATATTCATATTATTTAGTATTGTCCTATTTTATTTTGGGTCTAAAGATTTTAATCACCTCTTCGTTGACCTCCATATATGCACCACCTATAAGGTCAATACAGTATGGTACCGCAGGGAAAACAGCATCTAAACACTCTCTAATAGACTTAGGTTTACCTGGTAGGTTAATAATGAGAGTACCATTACAAATACCCGCAGTTTGACGTGAGAGAATGGCAGTAGGTACATACTGCAGACTCACTGCTCTCATCTGTTCTCCAAAACCAGGTAAAAGCTTTTGACAGACATTTTCTGTCGCTTCAGTGGTCACATCTCTCATCGCTGGACCTGTACCACCAGTAGTGACTATGAGGTCACAGTTTTCATCCCTAGCGAGCTCTACAAGCGTAGTTTCGATGAGACTCTGCTCATCAGGAATACATCTATACGCATATTCACATTCATTTAGCAGATATGCTTTCATCGTATCCATAATGGCTACACCCGAGATATCTTCATAAATCCCTTGTGACGCTCTATCACTGGTAGTTACTACACCAATTTTAATCTTATCCATATTTATCCTATTTTCAAAAGTATCTTATCCCAAATTATGCCATATGCTTGCAAAAATTAGCGATAGAGCAAAGACTTTTACTCGTTTGAAATTTCTATTGCATATTCTGAAGCTAATTTAAGTTAACCTTATATAAAATATTAAAATTATAGAAAGGGAAAATGTGTTTTTTCAGACTATCAATAAATTATCGCACTATTTTCAACAAGAATTCTTCCCTGAAAATACGAAAGGAGAAACTACTTCAAAGATATATTTAATCTACAGCTTTTCAATCATTGCATTTGTATTTCTTTTTTCTTTAGGCATAAAAGGATTAAAAACTTCAAATCCTATATTAAGTACTTTTTTATTGGGTAGTGCCCTTATTTTTATCGTAAATATTGTGTATTTAAAAAAAACTTCAAATATTAAAATAGCAGGAAACACTGTTTTATATGTACTCTCAGCACTTATGCTATATTTATTATATACAGGAGGTGTTGAGGGGACTGGTCCGCTATGGATTTATGTACTTGCTCCACTCTTTTTTTATATCAATGGACTAAAGCAAGGTAGCTATTCTATTCTTATTTTTCTTATGTTAATGTCTATTATATTATATGGTATTGAACCCAGTGCCCTTCACGAAACTTACTCAGAGAGCTTCAAATTACGTTTCATTTTATCATTTATTGTAGTAGGATTTCTTTCTAGTGCCTATGAATATTCAAGAGAAACTTCAATTAAACATCTTCAAAAGCTTAGAAAAGATTTAGAAAACATGACACTAAAAGATGATTTAACAGGTCTGTATAATAGACGTGCATATAATCAAAATCTAAAGACCATTCATGAAATTGGTGGCTCCATCCTTATGTGTGATATTGACCATTTCAAAATAATAAATGACAAATATGGACATTCAGTAGGAGATTTTGTTATACAAAAAGTGGCTGCATGTATACAGCAGAATATACGAAAAGAGGATATTGCCATACGCTGGGGAGGAGAAGAGTTTTTTATTTTCCTATCTAAATTAGATGAGAATCAGGCATACCTTGTAGGTGAAAAACTTCGAGAAATGATAGAAAATCTTACAATTGAGTATAAACATCATACTTTGCGTATCACCATAAGTATTGGTATATCACCTCTATACAAAGAATTACCCATAGAAGATGCTATAAAAAAATCAGATGATGCCATGTATGTTGCCAAGGATGCAGGAAGAAATAAAACAGTAAAAAGTATCTAGAGGTGCACCCTTTAGCCTATTTTAGATAAAATTTTATCCAAGGTTGAAGTACCTAGTAGACGCTTTAAATATCCAAGAAGATATGTTGCTTTTGTAATATAGTATCTTGGTTTTGGTTCTGAATCAAGAATGATTTTATGGACAATTAAAGCAACAGCCTCAGCCTCTTCA
>JALSPX010000087.1 GCA_026985755.1 Sulfurovum sp.
TGAGACAGAAATCAAAAAATACTGGGAAAACAATAAAGAGAACTACCTCACAAGAAAAAAATATGATCTCTCTTTAGTGTGGACACCAAGCAGTGATGCCAATATTACCGATGAAGAATTAAAAGCTTATTATGATGAAAATAGCTTCAACTATACCGATGCAAAAGGAAAACAATCTAGTTTTGAAGAGGCAAAAGCATTGGTCACTAAAGATTTGAAATTAAAAAAGACAAAAAAAGCTGCACAAAAAGCATATATAGCCTTTAAAAAAGGTTCATTAAAACCTACAGAACAAATCACACTTCCTGTTGGTGATTTAAAACTAAATAAAGAGGTTTGGGATGAGATTGCGACAAAATCTACAGGGGAGATACTGAAACCTAAGATTGTAGGTGAACAATATGTCACAGTAAAAATAAATGCTATCAAAAAACCTCAGGTCATGACTTTTGAAGAAGCAAAAGAAAAAGTCACACAAGCACATAAGCAACAGACAATCAAAGAGGCTCTTGTAAAGCTTTCTGAAACAACAGAAAAACACTTTAATGAACAAAATGTCTCAACTACTGATTTTATCACTCTAGAGAAATTTGACAACCTAAAACCATTAAATTCACAAGAAAGTTTACAATTTTTACGAAAACTATTTACTTCTAATAAAGAAAAAGGTATCATTAGCGTATCCGATAAGATGATAGTTTATAATATTAATGCACAAAAACTTTTACCTACGGATGAAAATCAAACGGATATTGTAAAACAAACTGTCAATCAGATAAAAAAGAAGACATTTGAATCTAACTTCTTAAAGATGTTAGATAAAAAATATCCTACAGAAGTATACATGAGAGGACTGACAAATTGAGTAACACAATCTTAGCTATAGATATTGGTTCAACTAAAATATGTGCAATCATAGCTGAAATTGAAGATACTACAGTCAAAATTCAAGGACATGGCATTGCCAAATCCCAAGGGATAAAAAAAGGTGCTATCACAAATATTGAGCATGCCTCAAAAGCAATCAAAAAAGCAATCAATGATGCAAAACGCATTGCTGGTTCTAGTCTTACTTCAGCAACTGTTTCTATATCAAATGCTTACGCAAAATCATTAAACTCAACTGGTGTTGTCAATATACCACATAAAGATATTTCAATCAAAGAGATAACACGTGTCATGCAAACAGCACTTTACAATGCAAATGTACCCAATGAATATGAAGTCATTCATGTGCTTCCTTACAACTTTAGAGTAGATGAGCAAGATGGTATAGAAGATCCCTTTGGAATGAATGCCTCTCGTATGGAAGTCGATGTCAACATCATCATGACACAAAAATCGAACCTTTCAAATCTCAAAAAGGCTGTACGTTCTGCTGGAGTTGAACTTGAAGGTCTTGTTTTGAGTGGGTATGCCTCTTCTATATCAACAATTGATGAAGATGAAAAAGAACTCGGTGTTGCAGTCATTGATTTAGGGGGACAAACTTCAAACTTGGTTATTCACTCAGGAAACTCTATCCGATATAATGATTTTTTAGGTGTAGGGTCTAACCATATTACCAATGATTTATCTATGGCATTGCACACACCTTTACAGATAGCCGAAGATGTTAAAATAAAACATGGGAATCTCATCGAAACCAGTAATGAAGTCATAGAACTACCTATCATAGGTGATGAAGACAACTCTAATAGTGTTTCATTAGAAATTGTACATTCTGTCATCTTTTCACGTGTAGAAGAAGCGCTTATGATACTCTCAGGTTCTCTTGAAAAATCTGGTTTAAAAGACCAAATAGGTGCAGGTATTATCCTCACTGGAGGCATGACAAAGATAAAAGGCATAAGAGAATTGGCACAATCTATTTTCCCTGCAATGCCTGTACGTGTAGCCAAGCCAAGCAATAAGATAGAAGGACTCTTTGATGAACTGAAAGATCCTGCTTACTCTACGGTCTTGGGTTTATTACTTTACAAGGCGGGAAGACATGCCCAATATGAAATTAATTTTCAACAAGATCTCTTGCACTCAAAAGATGTGCAAGAAGAGAATCTTCACGATATTAAAATAACAAATACTATTACAGATGTTGAAGATACAAAAAACATACATATAAAAAAAGAAAAAACCACTGAGAAAAAGCAGTCAAAGCAAACTGCTGATTCTAACGCATTCTCTTTTGATGACCTTCCAGACATCACAGAAGAGAATAATAATCCTATTAAAAAGTTGACCAACTGGGCGAAGCAACTTTTTTAAATAAGATTGAAAACAAAATAACCACAAAGGGGAAAAAATGGAAGATTTTGAAATAGAAATTACTGAAGCAAAATGTCATACAACTGGTGCAAAAATTAAAGCAATAGGTGTCGGTGGTGGTGGTGGAAACATGATTAACCACATGATCGAAGAAGGTATACATACTATTGATTTGATTGTAGCAAATACAGATGCACAAGCACTTGATAGCTCCATCGCGCCATTTAAAATGCAACTAGGCGAAAATGCCACTAGAGGACTAGGTGCAGGAATGGTACCTGAAAAAGGTAGAGAAGCCGCACTAGAAAGTTTTGATGATATCAAAGAGATGCTTGAAGGTTCAGACATTGTCTTTATCTCTGCTGGTCTTGGTGGAGGTACAGGTACAGGTGCCGCACCTATAATCGCACAAGCAGCCAAAGAGGTAGGTGCGCTTACTGTCTCTATTGTGACAAGCCCTTTTAAATTTGAAGGTCGCAAAAGAACAAAACTTGCACGAGAAGGTTTAGAAGAGCTTAAAAGAGAAAGTGACTCCATTATTGTGGTACCAAACGAAAAACTTCTCTCTATTGTAGAAAAAAATCTTGGTATCAAAGAGAGCTTTAGAATGGTAGATGACATTCTCGCACAAGCTGTGGGTGGTATCTCAAAAGTGATTCTTTCACATGGTGAAAATGACATTAACCTTGACTTCGCCGATGTAAAAACAGTGATGTCTCATAGAGGGCTTGCACTTATGGGTGCTGGCTATTCTGTAGGTGCGAATGCAGCATATGATGCAGCAAAAGCAGCGATTGAATCTCCACTGCTTGACAATATCTCTATTGATGGTGCCATGGGTGTACTTGTACACTTTGATATTCACCCAGATTATCCTATTATGGAAATTGGTGAAGCGATGAGTATTGTAGAAGAGTCTGCAGATGAAAACGCATCTGTTATTTTTGGTACAACAACCAATGAAAATATGGAAATTGATGAAGTACGTATCACAATTGTTGCTACTGGTTTTGAAGATAAAAATGCAATTGCCGAACCTACGAGTACAAAAAAGCAAGAGACGCTTTTGACATCTAATACCCATAGTATCAATACTATCGCATCTCAAGGTGGTAGAAAAGTTGTAGGTGGTTATGATGGAGAGAATGAAGATATTTTAGATGTACCAACTTTCCTCAGAAAACAGATGGACTAAGTGCTATTTCCCCTTTTTGTAGATAAAGAGACGCTTCCATCTCTTTATCTGTATCTATCCTTCCTTATTTATTAACAAATTTTTGCTATGATAACTTCATATTTTACATGAGGATATTAAACAATGAAATATATTAAATCCCTATCTACCTTAACTGTATCAGGTTTAAGTACAGTATTACTTACAGGCGTGACAGGATGTACACAACAGCAACAAGAACAAGCCCAAGCCAAAGGTGCCTTTGTCATCATAGAAGAGACAGCACCAGGTAAATATAAAATTAAAGATGAATTTCCAGCTGATGAGACACGTATT
>JALSPX010000088.1 GCA_026985755.1 Sulfurovum sp.
GATGAAAATAGAGCACACGATGCAGAGATGATCAAAAAAGTAAATACTTATCTTAAAGATCTTAATACAGATGGTCTTGATATTCAAATAATGAATGTAACAGATGCAACAAGATTTACAAATGCACGAATTAGAGAAGGTAAAAATACTATCGCTGTTACTGGTAATGTTCTTAGAGATCATCTTACAGACATGTACCCAATTTTAGAGCTTGGTACATCTGCAAAAATGCTTTCTATCGTACCTCTATTAGCCGGTGGGGGATTGTACGAAACAGGTGCGGGTGGTTCTGCTCCTAAGCACGTAGATCAGTTCTTGGCAGAAGGTCACCTCAGATGGGATAGTCTTGGTGAGTTCTTGGCATTGGCTGAGTCATTGAGATTTATCGGTCAAAAACACTCCGACGAAAAACTGGATGCACTTACTGATGCTTTGGATAAAGCAAATGAAGGGTACCTAGATAATAACAAAGCACCAAGTAGGAAGGTTGGTGAGCCAGATAACAAAGCGTCTCACTTTTATGTAGCACAATACTGGGCTGATGCATTGGCAAATGGTGACAATGCTGAACTTGCTGCTAAATTTGCACCCGTTGCAAAAGCATTGAAAGAAAATGAAGAAAAAATTATAGAAGAGTTACTTTCTGTAGAAGGTAAAGCACAAGATATTGGTGGTTATTTCCACCCAGATGATGCTAAAGCTGAAGCTGCGATGAGACCATCTGCAACTTTAAATGCTATCATTGATGCTATTTAAGTGGCATCACTACTTCGCGAAGGAATTTTCCTTCGCAACCACTTCTTAAGTATCTAGTGTAAAAAGATACTTTCACACATAGGGTTGATGTAGCCTCTTTTGTCGCAAAGCATAATTGATAACAAACATTATGATTTATGTTTTGCTTTGAGGGTCCCTATAGTACTTACTTAAAGGAAAAAGATGAACAAAGGTAAAAAAGTATCGATTATCGGTGCAGGAAATGTTGGGGCAACAGTGGCGTACTCTTTAGCGATGAAGGGTGTATGTCACGAAATCGTTTTAAGAGATAGAAATGTAGAAATTGCAAAAGGTAAAGCTTTAGATATGTCACAAGCGGCCAATGCAGCACGTATGCATACGCTTGTTTCTGTTGCAGAAGAGGCTTCAGATATGGCAGGATCGGACGTTGTAGTGATTACAGCAGGTTCACCTAGATTACCAGGTATGAGTAGAGATGACTTGCTTATGATAAATGCAGAGATTACCAAGCAAGTTGTAGCCGATGTGAAAGAGCATGCACCTGATGCGATTATCATCATGGTTTCTAATCCACTGGATGTAATGACATATGTAGCCCTCAAAGCTTCTGGCTTTCCAAAAGAAAGAGTATTGGGTATGGCAGGTATTTTAGATTCTGCTCGCATGGCACACTTTATCCATGAAAAAATTGGTTATGGAGCAGGGCAAATCAGAGCTTCTGTAATGGGTGGACATGGTGATGATATGGTACCATTGCCTAAGTTTTCAACGGTTGCGGGTGTACCGCTTACTGATGTACTGGATGAAGAAGAGATTTTAGAGGTTGTGGAACGTACTAAGCATGGTGGAGCAGAGATTGTCGGATATCTTAAAACAGGATCAGCTTATTATGCCCCTGCAAAATCTACAGCCATTATGGTAGAAGCGATTTTAAAAGATACAAAACAGATACACCCTTGTGCAGTCTATCTTGATGGGCACTATGGACACTCTGACGTAGTGTCTGGTGTACCTGTAGCATTGGGTGCAAATGGTGTAGAGAAGCTTTTTGAAATGACATTGAGTGATGGTCAAAAAAGAAAGTTTGCAAAAAGTGTTGCGTCGGTCAGAAGCATGATTGATGTACTTAAAGAAAAAAAGTTCTTTGATTAATAACCATTCGTAAAGGATAAAAAATGGAATATAGAATAGAAAAAGACACAATGGGAGAGATGAAAGTCCCTGCCGATAAATATTGGGCAGCGCAGACACAACGTTCGGTACAAAACTTCGAGATAGGTAATGAAAAGATGCCCTTAGAAGTAGTCCATGGATTTGCAAACTTGAAAAAAGCATGTGCCTTGGTAAACAATGACCTTGGACGCCTTGACGATGAAAAAACTTCGGCTATCACAAAAGCGTGTGATATTATACTCTCTGGTGAGTTAGACGACAACTTTCCTCTTGTCGTATGGCAAACAGGTTCAGGAACACAGTCTAACATGAATATGAATGAAGTGGTTGCCAACAAAGCAACTGAAATTCTAGGTGGAGACTTTACCAAAGAAAACCTTGTACACCCAAATGATGATGTCAACAAAGGACAAAGCTCTAACGACACCTACCCAACAGGTATGCGTATCGCAGAAGTGGTAGCTGTCATGGATAACCTTATTCCTGCACTAAACCAACTAAAGGCTACACTTGATGCAAAATCAAAAGCATTTGCTGATGTAGTGAAAATTGGTAGAACGCACCTACAAGATGCTACACCACTTACACTAGGTCAAGAGCTTTCTGGGTATGTTGCGATGCTAGAAACCAATTTACAACAACTCAATGATGCTTTGGTGTACTGTAGGCAACTTGCTATTGGTGGGACAGCTGTGGGTACAGGACTTAACTCTCACCCAGAGTTTTCTCAAAGAGTGGCTGCACAATTGAACAGTTTTATGGGTGAAGACTATGGTTTTGTGTCTCAGCCAAACAAATTTCATGCACTGACAGGACACGATGCAGAGGTGGTACTCTCTGGAGCACTTAAAGCCCTAGCAGCAAACCTTATGAAAATAGCCAATGATGTAAGATGGCTTGCCTCAGGTCCTAGATGTGGACTTGGTGAGATTGAGATTCCTGCCAATGAACCAGGTTCGTCTATCATGCCAGGTAAGGTAAATCCTACACAAGCAGAAGCGATGACAATGGTAGCCGTACAGGTAATGGGTAATGATGCAACAGTAGGTATCGCTGCATCTCAGGGTAACTTTGAACTTAATGTATTTAAGCCGGTCATTGCCTATAATATTCTTCAGTCTACAACACTGCTTGCAGACGCTATGAGAAGTTTTGATACAAATTGTGCCGTGGGTATCGAGCCAATTAGAGCAAATATTGATAGATTTCTTAATGACTCTCTTATGTTAGTAACCGCATTGAACCCGCATATTGGGTATGAAAATGCAGCGAAGATTGCTAAAACAGCACATGCCAATGGCACAACACTTAAAGAGGAAGCAGTAGCACTTGGACTCATGTCTGCTGAAGACTTCGACAAACATGTAAAACCTGAAGAGATGATTGCTCCAAAGGCGTAACAATCTCGATTTTGCTTTTCTTTGGTGTTACTAAAGGAAGCAACCTTTCAATAACTCTAAATCAGACTATTTTTCTCCTAATTACTGTGTAGATATTTAACACATTCCACAAAAACAGATAAACTCTTATACATTTAATCAACTCTTATTATGTTTAGGCGTATAATGTATGCATTATATATAAAGGAGTACACATGAATATTCATGAGTATCAAGCAAAACAAATATTCCAAAAGTATGGTGTTCCGACACCTAGAGGTATTATTGCTAATACACCAGAGCAAGCGGTAGCAAACGCAGGCGAACTCGGTGGAAGTGTATGGGTTGTCAAAGCACAAATCCACGCTGGTGGTAGAGGACTCGGTGGTGGTGTAAAACTAGCGAAGTCAAAAGAAGAAGTAAGAGAATTGGCAACAGAAATTCTTGGTATGACTTTGGTCACACACCAAACAGGACCAGAAGGTAAATTGGTTCAAAAAGTATACATTGAAGAGGGTGCAAACATTGAAGATGAATTGTATCTTTCTGTGGTACTTGACAGAGCTGCTGAAATGCCTATTATCATGGCATCAACTGAAGGTGGTATGGACATTGAAACTGTAGCACACGATACACCAGAAAAAATCATCAAAATTGCAGTTGACCCTGCATTTGGTTTCCAAGGTTACCATGGTAGAGAGCTTGTATTTGGTTTAGGTATCACAGACAAAGCTGAACAAAAAAAGATGGTAGATTTTGCTAAAAAACTTTACACACTTTATATGGAAAATGATGCTGAGATGATCGAAATCAATCCACTTATTAAAACTGCTGAGGGTGACTTCTTGGCACTTGATGGTAAGATGGGCTTTGATGATTCTGCACTTGGACGTCACCCAGAGATTGAAGATATGAGAGATATTTCTGAAGAAGATCCAGATGAAAGAGAAGCATCACAGTATGGTCTTTCTTACATTGCTCTTGATGGTGAGATTGGTTGTATGGTAAATGGAGCAGGGCTCGCTATGGGTACGATGGATACGATTAACTACATGGGTGGAACACCTGCAAACTTCCTAGATGTAGGTGGTTCAGCCAATGCTGAGACTGTAGCAAAAGGGTTTGAAATTATTCTTAAAAATCCCAACGTCAAAGCTATTTTTGTAAACATTTTTGGTGGAATTGTGAGATGTGACAGAATAGCAAATGGTATCTTAGAAGCAACGAAACTTGTAGATGTAAATGTACCAGTAGTTGTGAGACTTGATGGAACAAATGCCGCAGAAGCAGCAGAAATTCTAAAGAATGCAAATATCGATAATGTAATCGCCGCAACTGATCTTGGTGATGGTGCAGCAAAAGCAGTAGCAGCGGCAAAAGGAGAGTAGTAGATGTCAATTTTAGTAAATAAAGATACAAAAGTAATCGTACAAGGTTTTACAGGTGGAGAGGGTACTTTCCACGCGGAACAATGTATGGATTATGGTACACAAATCGTAGGTGGGGTAACCCCAGGTAAAGGTGGACAAACACACCTAGGTAAACCTGTATTTAACACAGTCAAAGAAGCAGTCGCAGCCACAGGTGCAACAGTATCTATGGTCTTTGTACCACCTGCATTTGTAGGTGATGCAGTGATGGAAGCAGCATCCGCAGGTATCGAACTTGCAGTAATCATTACTGAAGGAGCACCAGTACGTGACATGCAAGCAGCCAAAGCATGTGCAACAAAAAATGGCATGATGACTATCGGACCAAACTGTCCAGGTGTGATTACTGCAGATGAGTGCAAGATTGGTATTATGCCAGGGAATATTTTCAAAAAAGGAAATGTGGGGCTTATCTCTAAGTCAGGTACACTTACCTATGAAGGTGCAAACCAAGTTGTAAAAGAAGGGTATGGTATTACCACAGCAGTAGGTATCGGTGGAGACCCAATTATCGGGCTTTCATACAAACAACTTCTTCAAATGTTCCAAGAAGATCCTGAGACTGAAGCTATCGTAATGATAGGTGAAATTGGTGGAGATCTTGAGATTCAGGCAGCGAAGTTCATCAAAGAAAATATTACGAAGCCCGTGGTTGCATTTATCGCAGGTCAAACTGCACCAGCAGGCAAAAGAATGGGGCACGCAGGTGCGATTATTTCTGGATCTGCAGGTACAGCAAAAGAGAAAATGGATGCACTTGAAGCCGCAGGCGTAAAAGTCGTTGTTTCTCCAGCAGAAATCGGTAAAGCAGTCAAAGAAGTACTTTCTTAATCTCCTTACTATAACAGAATGTGTGGACAGTTGTCCACACACTCTTCCTCCTTTTTTACACATCAAATCATTGTCTAAAGTTATTTTAAAATTGGAGAAAAAAACTCTTATATTTCTGAGTATTTTCTTGCTTCATATGGTAACAACCTCTCTTATAATAATAACAATTACATCTTATTCATATCCACTTTACTAAAACTAAGCTATCCTAATCCTAGTGAATAGTAAATCTCACGTAATATTTATAAAAGAAAAGGGGAACCAATGTCAACATTAATGACAGCTCCAGCGAATACGCCAGTATGGGTAGATAAAGCTAGATGTAAAGCATGTGACATTTGTGTGGACGCATGTCCAGCAGGTGTACTTTCCATGCAAGCAGATCCGCATTCAACACTGGGTGCAAATATCGAGATAGTCATGCCAGATGCATGTATTGGATGTAATGAGTGTGAACTCTCATGTCCAGATTTTGCTATTTATGTAGCAACAAAACAAGAGTTTAAATTTGCAAAACTAACAGACTCGGCAAAGGCAAGACAAGAAGCAATTGCAGAAAATGGGTATAGATTACCAGAAGATTGGAAGGAGAACTAATGGCAGCAGGTGGTGATAACGTCGTCATTAAAGACGGAATGAGAGAAGTGGTAATGCCAGGTAACCACTTAGCAGCGCAAGCAGCTGTTGATTGTGGTTGTAAATTTTATGGGGGCTACCCTATTACACCTTCAACAGAAGTGATGGAGTATATCTCAGATATCCTTCCGGCTGTGGGAGGAACATGTATTCAAATGGAAGATGAGATTGGTGGAATTGCAGCAGCAATTGGTGCATCAATGTCAGGTGTACGTGCTATGACAGGTACATCAGGACCTGGTATTTCATTGAAAGCAGAAAATCTAGGACTTGCGCAAATGGCAGAAGTACCATTGGTAGTCGTCAATGTAATGAGAGGGGGACCTTCAACAGGTCTTCCGACACGTGTGGCACAAGGAGATGTTGCACAAGCAAAAAATCCATCACATGGAGATTACAAATCGATTGCACTTTGTGCAGGTACATTGGCTGAATGTTATACTGAAACTGTAAGAGCATTTAATCTTGCAGATAGATTTATGCAACCAGTATTTGTACTTTTAGATGCAACACTTGGTCTTATGCATGCAAAAGCGATTCTCCCTACACTTGAGGAAGTACAAGCTGGCATCATACCAAGAAAAAAATTTGAAGGTGCACCAGAGGATTATAAGCCTTATGGTGTGGCACAAGATGAGCCAGCTGTACTTAACCCAATGTTTCAAGGATATAGATATCACTTTACAGGGCTTCATCATGATGCCATGGGATTCCCAACTGAAGAGATTGAGACTTGTAGAAAGCTTATTGATAGACTTTTTAACAAAATCGATGCTCATAGAGATGAAATTGAACACAATGAAGAGTTTATGGTAGATGATGCTGATATTCTTCTTATTGGTTATGGTTCTGCATCTTTGGCTATTAAAGAGGCCGTTGTGAGATTGAGAGATGAGGGTATTAAGGCAGGTATGTTTAGACCAATTACGATTTGGCCAAGTCCTGAAGAGAGAATGAATGAACTTGGACAAAAATTCGATAAAGTACTCTCTATCGAGTTAAATCAAGGTCAATATTTAGAAGAGATACAAAGATGTATGGGAAGAAGAGATATCCAAAAACTTGTAAAAACAAATGGGCGTCCTTTCTCACCACAAGATATTATTGATAAAGTTAAGGAGGTATTCTAAAATGGCATTTAATTACGATGGATACTTAAGAATGGAAAAGATGCCAACACTATGGTGTTGGGGATGTGGAGATGGTATTGTTTTAAAAGCATTTGTAAGAGCAATAGATGATTTGGGCTACTCTAAAGATGATATATGTGTGGTTTCTGGTATTGGATGTTCAGGAAGATTTTCTTCTTATGTTGACTTCAACACGGTACACACAACGCATGGTAGAACAGTGGCATTTGCAACAGGTATTAAGCTGGCAAATCCAGATAAAAAAGTTGTGGTTGTAACTGGTGATGGTGATGCACTTGCCATTGGTACAAACCATACAGTACATGCAGCTAGAAGAAACATAGATATTACATTTATTGTTATTCAAAACTTTATCTATGGGTTGACAAACTCTCAAACAAGTCCAACAACACCACAAGGGATGTGGACAGTTACACAAAAGATTGGTAACATTGACCCAACTTTTGATGCGTGTAAGCTTATGGAAGCAGCAGGTGCCACTTTCGTAGCGCGTGAGTCTGTAACAAAGCCTAAAAAGCTTGAAAAAGTGATTAAGCAAGCTTTAGAGCATAAAGGTTTCTCTTATGTAGATGCATTGACAAACTGTCACATTAACCTTGGGCGTAAAAACAAAATGGTTGCAGCGATGGATACACTTGACTGGATTGATAGTATTACTACAACGAAGAAAAAGTGGGATGCACTTCCAGCTGAAGAGCAAATAAACTTGCTTCCAACAGGTGTGCTTCATGAAGATACAACCAAAGATGAGTATTGTGACCTTTATAAAATGGTTCAGGATGCACATCAAGGCAAACGTGGTAAAATCACACAAGATGATTTTGAGAAAAAAATATAAGGAGACACAAATGGCTAGACAAGTATTAAGATTTACAGGTGTTGGTGGACAGGGTGTACTTCTTGCTGGTGAAATTTTTGCTTCGGCAAAAATTAACCAAGGTGGATTTGGGATGAAAACAGCAACATATACATCACAGGTACGTGGTGGTCCAACGGTTGTTGATATTCAACTTGATGATGATGAAATTTGGTATCCATATGCAATTGATGGACAAATTGACTTTATGCTATCTGTTGCAGATGTTTCTTACCAACAGTTTAAATTAGGTGTGCGTGAAGGTGGTACAATTGTTATTGAGCCAAACTTGGTACACCCAACAGAAGAAGATAGAAAAAAATGGAATATCGTTGAGATACCTATTATTACTATCGCAAAAGAAGAAGTAAAACTAGTACTAACACAATCAGTTGTAGCATTAGCAATCGCTAATACATACCAAAAATTGATTGATGAAAAATTACTTGTAGATACGATGCTTTCTAAAGTACCTGAAAGATTCCATAAACCAAATATTTTGGCATATGAATTAGGTAAAAAATACGCAGAAGAAGCGATGGCAGCAGCGTAAGTTGTTTGCTTTGCCGTACCCCTCTTTCGTTTTAACAACGGGGGTATCGGCATTTAGTGCCAAACATCTTTGCGGGAGTTTGTTTAGTCATGTACTGACGTACACTCCTGCAGAAGAACCCACAAATCTACAACAAATCAAACAACTTGCATCTTAAAAAACTATTCTCTTCTTATTTAGAGTATAATATTCTAAAAAAGTATGCCTATGAACTATCAACACATATTAGACGAAATCTATGATGAGATACAGCCCGAACTTAAACGTGGGAAAGTGGCAGATTACATTCCTGCTTTAGCCGAGGTAGAAAAAGGTCAATTTGCTATGACTATCACACTTGAAGATGGTTCCGTTTATTCTGTAGGTGACAGTAAGAAAGTATTTTCTATTCAGAGTATTTCTAAAGTATTTACTTTTACATTGGCACTTGATATCTATTCAAAAAAACTCTATAAACGTGTAGGGGTAGAGCCTTCTGGTAATCCGTTTAACTCTCTTGTTCAATTAGAATATGAAAATGGCATCCCTCGTAATCCCTTTATCAATGCAGGTGCCATTACCATTACAGATTCACTTATTAGTCACTATAAAGATGAATACAAAACGTTGGAAGTGATTATGAATTTCATACGTGAGATATCGGGTAATCCACAACTCTCTTTCGACCAAATCGTAGCCAATTCTGAGATGGAATATGGCGACAGAAATTTAGCATTGGCTAGACTGATGAAAAGTTTTGGTAATTTTGATAATGATGTGTTGGGTACAGTGATGACCTATTTTAAACATTGCGCCATTACGATGAATACTGAGGAGTTATCAAGAGCGATGATGTATTTGGCTTTTGGGGGTAGTGACCCCATTAGTAAAAAAGAGTTTATTTCAACACGTAAAGCCAAACGTATTAATGCGGTAATGCTTACTTGTGGGCACTATGATGCCAGCGGTGAGTTTGCTTTTCATGTGGGATTACCTGCTAAAAGTGGTGTAGGTGGGGGTATAGTCGCTGTGGTTCCCCAAAAAATGGCATTAGCCGTATGGTCACCTGCACTCAATAAATATGGGAATTCTCATGCAGGGACATTGGCATTAGAAAAATTTACCACAAAGACTGGACTCTCGATATTTTAAACCCAAATTATGTAATAGAATTGCCAAAATTAGCAAGAGTGCTTGTGCTGTGGGTGTTTGTAAAGAATGGGAGGTTAACCTTAGGTTAATCGATGATTATTTGTAAATGCCCACGGTGCAATGACTTCTGCTAGTTTGGTGATTTCTATTGCATAGTTTGGGTGTCGATATGCTATAATTCACCTAAGGTGCAACAGGTAGTTGCTGGTAGCATCCTAGCTACGAGAGGAAAGTCCGGGCTGCACGCAAAGCAGGGCTCCATCTAACGGATGGCCAGAGTAATCTGAGGGCAAGTGCAACAGAAAGTAGACTGCCATATTTGGGGAAATCAGACCCGCAAACGACAACGCTTAGGCATTGTCATATGAGGTCAGACCCCTTTTGGTAATAGGTGAAACGGTGGGGTAAGAGCCCACCAGTGGTTGTGGTAACATAGCCAGCTAGGTAAACCCTTCCCGCAGCAAGAAGTATATGGTATAAGCTTTGCAAGCTGTTTAATCAGCAAAACATACTTCGCTTGAGCATAGGGGCAACCCTATGCCTAGATAAATAACTACCCACGACAAAACCCGGCTTATCGTTGCACCTTCTTCTCAACCTTAACCCCATTTCGCTATAATCAAACAAAAAAAGAGTGACGATGAGAAAAATATTTTTACTGCTTCTTGTGCCTGTGTGGATGTTGGCAAAAGTGCATTATGCCAAGGTGGAGCCTTATAGCTCTGTAACGTTGAAGTCTGCGGTGAATGGGCAGGTGATAGAGGTGAACTTGGATGCTGAAGGTACGATGGTAGAGGGTAAAAGAGTGGTGCATATAGATGATGTGCTAGATAAGGTCAATCTAAAAGACTCTCGCACAAGTAAAGTACTTTTGGAAAAAATGCTCGAACTGAATAAAAATATCGCTAAGGGACTTCAAGGAAGTCTCCAACGTAAAGAGAGTTATTATCAACGACTCTCTAAACTAAGCACAGCATCTAAAACACAAAAAGACAATGCCTATGCTGCTTTTATTGCTGCAAAAACACAATATCTAGGTACCAAAGAGAAGATAATCTCTTTGGAGAAACAGATACTTGATATGGCGTATAAGATAGCACAATTAGAGGATATGATTTCTAAAAAATCTATCTCTTTATCGCGTAAATATTTGTATCAACTTTTGGTCAGGGTAGGGGATTTTGTAGCACCCGGATCGCCACTGGCGAAGGTACAGGATGCAAGTCGGGCAAAGCTGGTACTCTTTTTAGAACCTAATGAGATAGAAAATATAGCAGATAAATCTGTTTATTTGGATGATAAAAAAACAATATATAAAGTAGATAAAGTATGGAAAACAGCTGATGAAAAGTTTATCTCATCCTATAAAGCAGAAATTTATTTGCCAGCACCTAATGGGTTGTTTTCTAAACTGATGAAAGTGGAGATTAAATAATGCAGAAAACAACAGCGTGTGCACTAGACTGTTATGATGCGTGCAAGATACTCGTCGAAAATGGCTTACCTCAAATTATAGGAGACAGTGAGCACCCCGTAGGCAATGGTGCACTTTGTACGCTGCTCAACAAAAGCATACATGAGGAAGCACGTATAGAAAAGCCACGTGTAGATGGCGTAGAGGTAAGCATGGGTGAGGCTATGGAAGCTGTCAAAAGTGCTTTTGAAAAACCTCATTCTTTACTCTGGAGAGGCTCTGGCAATATGGGTGTGATGCAAGAAGTCAGCAATCTTTTTATGCAGAAAATAAACGGTACGCTCACCCATGGCAGTCTCTGTGATGGAGCAGGTAATGCAGGGATAGTAGAGGGTAGAGGTGTCAATAAAACTTTGCCACTAGAGCAAATAGACAAGGCAGATACTGTAGTGGTGTGGGGGCGTAATGTCACAGTGACTAATGCCCATATCATGCCTTTTATTGAAGGTAAAAACCTTATTGTCATAGACCCTGTGAAAACGGCTATTGCTAAGAGAGCAGATGTGCACATGCAGATACAGCCTAGGACTGATTATTATCTCGCCATTATGTTGGCACGCTTTATGTATATGGAAGACTCTCAAGATTCCAAATGGTGTGAAGAGTTTGCTTCTGATTATGAAGATTTTTATGATTTTACTCAAGAACACCGCATCAAACCTATTCTGGAGTATATCGGTACAGATTTGGGTGAGATTGGGCATGTGTTGAACCATCTACGTGACCAGAAAGTCGTTTTTTTGGTAGGTGTGGGTGTACAAAAATACTCTACAGGTGCATCGACACTTCATGCCATAGATTCACTGGCAGCACTGCTTGGACTCTTTGGAAAAGAGGGGTCTGGAGTACATTATTTAGGACACTCAAAGTTAGGATTTGACAATCCCTTTGATGTGAGTTGTAAAACAGTTTCTAAAGTAGTGACTAACTTTTCAGAGTTTGACACGGTATTGGTGCAGGGTGGAAACCCTGCATCTTCTATGCCTGACAGTACTCGTGTACAAGAAGAGCTAGATAAGGTAGAAAACCTTATCTATTTTGGACTTTATGAGAATGAGACATCCAAAAGAGCGAAGATAGTCATCCCCGCGAAAAACTTTTTTGAAAAAGAAGATGTACGACTTAGCTATGGTCATCACTATATAGAGAAGATGAACAAAGTTGTAGACTCTGAGATAGGTATCTCAGAATATGACTTTACGAAATATCTCTTTGATGCATTTAATTTGGATGGATTAGAGTCAGAGGAAGCGTATATTGCAACATGGCTAGAACAGTGTGAGGAAGATGATAAAGGCAATCTCATCTCCTCTGCATACGAAGAGATACCTTACGAAGAGGGCTTTGGTGAAGGTGGAGATGATGAGTTTGAATTTATAGAAGACTATGACGATGACTTTATCAACACAAAAAGCCTTACCAAAGTACGTACAAGTAAGAAAAATCAGCTTTCACAAGATACCTTGTGGCTCATATCACCTAAAACGCATAAAGCACTCAATACTCAGTTTAAACGTAATAATACAGTACAGCTACATCCTTCTTTGGGTTACAGTGAGGGTGAGAGAGTGAAAGTCTCTTCTGAATATGGGAGTGTGGTGCTTAAAGTGGTGCTTACTGAAGATGTACGTCAAAACTGTATTGTGATTACGAGTAATACGGTAGGTATCAATAATTTGACACCTAGTATGGTGAGTAACGAGGGTGAGAATGCCTGTTATCAAGAGGTGAAGATATCAGTAGAAAAAGTAGAAGGATAAAAGATGACATTAGAACAACAAGACAAACACTATGTACTACAAACATACACACGTGATTACACAAACTTTGTAAAAGGGGTAGGCTCTACACTGTATGATGAAAAGGGAAAAGACTATATTGACTTCGCTTCAGGAATTGGGGTGAATTCGGTAGGACATGGAAATGAAGTATTGACCTCCGCCATCTGTGAACAGGCAAAAAATATCATCCATATCTCTAACCTGCAAGTGATAGCACCACAAGCGAAACTGGCACAGAAAATCGTAGAACTTTCTGGGTATGATATGGGTATTTTCTTTGCGAATTCTGGGGCAGAAGCCAATGAAGGGGCTATCAAGATAGCACGTAAGTATGGTGAGACGCAGTTTGAAAATAAGCGTTATAAGGTGATCACACTTGAACATTCATTTCATGGTCGTACGATTACTACGGTAAAAGCCACAGGTCAAGAGAGTTTTCATACCCCAAATTTCTCACCATACCCGGATGGATTTTCATATGAAAAGTCTGTCGCAGATGTGTATCATGCTATAGATGATGAAACAGTTGCTGTACTGATAGAACTGGTGCAAGGTGAGGGTGGGGTACAGCCTTTTGAAAAAGAGGAGATACAAAAACTCGCAGCGCATTTGAAATCTAAAGATATTTTACTCATCGTGGATGAGGTACAGACGGGTGTGTATCGTACAGGTGAGTTTTTGGCTTCAAACCTGTATGAGATAGAACCAGATATCATTACCCTTGCCAAAGGGCTTGGTGGTGGTGTGCCTATAGGTGCAGTGATGACCAAACATAAAGAGGTACTGAGTGCTGGCGACCATGGAAGTACCTTTGGGGGTAACTACCTTAGTACAGCAGCAGGCATCGCAGTACTTGAAGTACTCAAACCTATGTATGATGAAGGTTTGATAGATGAGACACTGCTTTATTTTTCTGAAAAATTAAAAGTGATAGCAACAAACTATGCACAACTTTTTGAAAAAGAAGTAGGTCTTGGACTCATGCGTGGACTACGTGCAAAAAGTGCAGAAATGCAAGGAAATATTATAAAAGCTTGTATGGATGAGGGGCTTATTGTGTTAAAGGCTGGACGTAATACAGTTCGTTTCTTGCCAAGTATTACCATCACCAAAGATGAAATAGATGAAGGGTTTAAACGTTTTGAAAAAGTTATTGCTTCTTTGTAGTGTATATTGTATTTCTGTGCTTCCTGCAGATGAACTAAGTAATATTTTATCAGACAATAAAAATATACTGTTTGATTATGAATTGCAGTCTAATCGTGCAAAAAGTGATATGCTTGAAAACAGCTGGGTTAATCCTATCATGTTGCAGTATAGTAAAAACTAT
>JALSPX010000089.1 GCA_026985755.1 Sulfurovum sp.
TTCAAAAACTCAAGTATAAATGCTAAAAGTATCCCAAGGATAAGACCCAATAAAAATCCAATAATAATGATGAGTTTACGTTTAGGTTTGATGGGTTCTTTGGGGAGTAGGGCAGTATCTAGAATACGACTTTTATTGACTGTGGATGCTTTGGCAATAGCGGTCGTAGCTCTTTTTTCCAAAAGATAGGAGTATATTTTTTCATTGACGACAAATTTACGTTGTAATCCACCCAAAATCTTTTCTTTTTCAGGTAATGCTTTCATCAGTGCATTGTATTCTTTTATTTTACTTCGCAGTAATGCTTTACGTTTATTTACACGGGTTTTGAGTGTCTTGATAGTACTGCTGATGACTTTTTTTGATTGCGCAATACTCTTTGTAAGTCTTTTGACCTCAGGGTGTGCATAGGTATAGTCTCCAAGTAAAATATTTCTTTTGAGTTGTGCTTCTTGTAAAGCTTTAATGAGTTGAGGGATGTCTGTGTTTTGTAAGTCAAGTCCTGCGCCTGAGATATTCTCAAAGTTTTTGCTTTTTTTAATTTTTCTATAGAGTGAGTCTAGCATCTGTGCATTGATGTTGGCTTCTGCCAGCTTGCTTTCATATTGACTGACTTTAGAGACAATATCTTTTGCTTTGCTTCCTAGGTTGACCATATTACTTTTCTTTTTAAAATTTTCAAGTTTGGTTTCAGAACTTTGTAATTTGTGGTCAATACCTGCTAGTTGTTTATCAATAAAGTCGAGAATCATACTCGCTTCTTCTGTTTTACGCTCTATACCTTGTTGTAAATATGCCTGTGCAAGACTATTTACAAATTCATAAGCTCTTACGGATACATTGTCTGTATAAGAAATTTCTAAAATAGTGGATGTTTTAGATGAGGGAGCAGCAGCAATATTTTTGCGTACATTTGCAATGGCATCTTGTTCTTCGAGTACAATAAATCGGTACTTCATGTCATTTTGAAGTGTTGCATTGTTCTCTAGAGAAAGTGTAAATGAAAAATGGTCATTTTGTGCAAGCTCTCCAAAATGATAAAGTTTGTCAATACTCCATTTCTCATGGCTAATATCATCTTCTCCTTTGGCTACGAGTCTGTAAGATTTTTGAGTGCTTGGATAGACATAAAATGATATATTTTGCCCTTTGTTTAGATCCACTGTAAAAGGAGATGCTTTATAGAGTTCACGTTCTCTATAGTGATAGGTAGCAAAATATTTGTGCGTAACGTCTATACCTTCGAGTGCACGTGTAACAAGTGCACGGGATGTTATAATTTCAATTTCAGTATCCATATTAGTGCTAGCAGAGTTCATTGCCATTGATAATATATCTTGTGGGTTGGCACTTTTTTTATTTTCTTCTATTTCGACTGTTGTTATGGCTTTATAAATATTGGGTTGCAAATAGGCATACACAGAGGCAAACAGTGTAAATAGTAAAGTAATGACAAGAATTTTATATTTATGTTTGTCTAATGTATGAAAAATCTCTTTAATATCAATTTCATCTTCTTCTATTGTTTCTTGAATATGCTCTTGCATCTACAACCTTATTATTAAAATTATTAAATTAAAAAACATAGTATATAGTAGTTTTTATAAGAGTTTAATTGATAAAAAATGGACGAATTCTCTTGTTGCTTCATATTAATTAATGAAGATTTAAAAGAGGCTTGATATAATTTTGTCAAAAGGATTGATTGATGAGACTGTTATTATTTTTTTTATTGACACTTTATGTATATGGGGTAGATGCAACACTTAAGATAGAAAAAGATGTGGAAGACCGTACACGTATTGCTCTAATAGATGGATCTGCTGTGGCAAATAACAAATTTTTTAATATACTGCTTTCTGATTTGAAAATTTCTGGACACTTTTTGGCTGACACTACGTACCATAAAGGTGATTTTGGCTCAAACATTTTGAGTCCTGCTTTAAAAAGCAAAGAGTATGTATTAAAATACACGCTTACACAAGGTGCCAATACGAAATTAGTGGTACGTTTGATAAAGGCTTCGGAAAATAAAGAGGTGTTTAAAAAAAGTTATGCAATTCCCAGTAGTAGTAAAACACCATTTTTAGCACATAAGGCTATTAGTGATATTAACCATATGCTAAAGTATCCAGATATCTCATGGATAAATCGTTATGTGATATTTTCACGATATACTACAGCACGTAAAAGTGAAATTGTATTGGCTGATTATACATTTAATTATCAAAAAGTGATTATCAAGGGAGGGCTAAACCTTTTCCCTAAATGGGCAGATGCAGGACAAAAAAGTTTTTATTACAGTGCCTATTCAGGGTTGATGCCTACATTGTATAAAATCAATATTTATACAGGTGCAAAAGAAAAAATTGCTATTTCAGAGGGGATGTTGGTTTGTTCAGATGTGAGTAAGGATGGCTCAAAACTTCTCTTGACCATGGCACCTAACGGGCAGGCGGATATTTATGAATTTAATCTAGGTTCAAAAAGTAAAAAACAAATCACACAGTTTAAAGGTATTGATGTCAATGGTAAATATATTGATGACGAGAGTCGTATCGTGTTTATTTCTAACAGGCTTGGCTATGCGAATGTCTTTAAAAAAGGTATAGGCTCAGGTACTGTACAGCAAGTGGTCTATCATGGGCGTAACAATAATGCGGTGGATGCCTATGGGAGTAAAATCGTCTATGCGAGCAGGGAAAGTAAAAACAGTTTTGGGCATAATACATTTAACCTTTATTTGACTTCATCTAGTGGCACGGGTACGCACCCTTTGACCACAACAGGAAGTAACCAGTTTCCAAGGTTTTCATCGGATGGGACTATTGTTCAGTTTATCAAGCATAGAGGTCGTGGTTCATCGATAGGATATATTAATCTAGTGACCCACCAAAGTTTACTCTTTCCATTTTATGGAAAAAAAATACAATCAATAGATTGGTAATTACATAATCACAAAGGATACTACAATGATACAAAAAACACTACTTATCACAGCAACACTTTCGGCACTCTTATTGAGTGGATGTAGTCAAAAAGCACCCGAACTGGAAAATGCTGAAATGGGAAAAAATAATATTTCAGATGCAACACAAATTACTGGTGATACGGTTACTATAGATGAAAATGCGTATGGCAATGAAAATAAAACAGATGCAAACGTAAATGTGAGTAATGAAAGCAATAGCGATGTACTCAACAGCAGCAATATAAACAGTAGTGCCAATGGATTTAAAAGTCTCTATTTTGGATTTGGAGATTATGGTATTGCACCATCTATGGAGCAGAGGTTAATGCAAAATAGTAATATAGCAAATCAAAAAACTACACGTATTAAGATAGAAGGGAATTGTGATGAATTTGGTACAGACGAATATAACTATGCATTAGGCTTAAAAAGAGCAAAAGCTGTCAAAGACAGTATGGTGGCACAGGGTGTGAATCCAAATAAGATGGTAATAGTTAGTTTTGGTGAGAGTAATCCTGTCTGTTCCAATCCTACAGATGGATGTTACGCACAAAATAGAAGAGTTGATCTTCGTTTAGCACAATAAGGATAAGGGAAGTGATGTATTTTGTAGGGAAAGTTGGTATAGTATGTACTATAGTAGCTGTGGCAGCTGTAGCGGAACCGTCTGTATATGGTAAAAACAGTGGACTTTATGCATCAGATAAGATGATTGCCAAAAATAAAAAAACGATAATCATGTTACAGCAAAAAATTGCACAACAAAACGAACGTATCGATGGATTGATGAGTATTGTTGAAGGATTAAGTGCAACTGTGAATACGTTGAAAAATGCAGAAGAGGCTTCTGCCTCAACGACTAATACAAATGATGAAAGTTTATTAAAAAAACTTGGAGAGATGATTGATAAAATTAACGCTAATTATGTCAATAAAAGTGAACTAAAGGCAATCTTAGAAGGTAAAAAAATATCTATAGACTCTTCTGTGAACTCTCCAAAAGTATCTAAGGCAGAGACAAATCAGACAGATGATTTGAGCCATAAAAGCAATAAAAAACTCTACAGTGAAGGTGTACGTCTATTTGTAAAAAAACGTTATGATGAAGCTAAAAAAAGATTTATTTTAACCGATACAAATGGCTATAAAACAGCTGCAACAAACTATTATCTTGGTGAGATAGCTTATTATACAAAGCAGTATGAAGATGCTATTTTTTTCTTTAAGAAAAGTGCAGGACTATATGATAAAGCATCCTATATAGATGTATTGCTGTTGCATACGGCTATCTCTTTGGAAAAAAGAGGAGAAAAAGAGCAAGCAAAAGCGTTTTATGAAAATATAATAGAAAACTATGAAGGTAAAAAAACAGCTTCTATAGCTAGAACAAAATTAAAGAATTTGTAGATGATATTTGTTAAGATTATTTTCTTTTTCTTTTTAAGTATTTCGAGTCACGCTTTTTTAGGGTTTGATTTTGGCAGTAAGAAAAAAACTGTTGTTAAGCCACTCACTCATGAGCTTATTCCTGTTTCCAAAACGATCTTTAAGGTAGTCAATTTAAAAACGCAGAGCGAGCGTATTGTTGATTTGACAGGTGAAAACTTTATTGTAGTATCTGTAAGAGAAAAAGGGAGTGACGGGCGTTTTTATGCTGTCGATAGTGATGGAACGGTATGGTGGAGTGGCATTATAACATCAGGTGTTCCCGAATTTAGAAGTCCATCGGGTATTTTCCCACTGCTTCAAAAAAAACGTTATCATATGTCTAATCAGTTTCCTGATGATAATGGCATCAATAATATGGATTATATGCTAAAATTTACCCATCAAGGACATGCCTTACATAAAGGAAGTGTGAAGTGGATGTCTCATGGATGTATACACATTGATCCAAAAGACATTCCTGTGATTTACCATTGGGTTAATGCTTATACAAAATTTGTGGTTACAAGACACAGTTATATGCCTTTTGCAAAAGAAGATTTACTTAAGATTTATGCCAAACCAAAAAGAGAAAGGTAGAGATTATTCTCCGAGTTCCTTTGCTCTTTTGTAAGCTTGTTCTATCGCATCTATAAAGGATGCTCGGACATTTCCAGTCTCTAGAGCACTATAGCCAACGGCAGTTGTGCCTCCTGGGCTCATGACCTTGTCTTTGAGTAAAGAGGGGTGATTGTTTTGTATAATTGTACCAAACCCTGTAAAAAGACCTCGCATAGTTATCATGGCATCTTCTCTTTTAAGACCTTGTTTTACGGCACCATCAACCAAGGCTTCAGCAACAAGTGACAAATAGGCTGGACCTGAACCTGCCAAGGCGGTAGCAATATCTATCTCTTTTTCGCTCTCTAGCCATAAGGTATCACCTATGGCATTAAGAATATCAATAGCATCATTTTGTGCTTCTGTATCTCCTGTGAGTGTAGTCATAGACTTACCCACTGTCGCGGCTAAGTTAGGCATACTACGTACTACCAATTTGGGCTTAAGATATTTTTTTAAATCTTTGATCGTTACACCTGCGAGTACAGAAATGAGCATATCTGCTTTACCCTGTAGTTGTTTACTTATCTCTTGAAGGTTATGGGGCTTCACGCAAAGCAGTATGGTTTTATGTGTCATATCAAACTCTGTAAGCAGAGATTTCTCTATGTTGATTCCAAGTGCTTTTTCAAAAGCTTCAAGGTTTTTCATATTTCTGCCTACGACTTCAATATGATATTTTCCTTTCAGACCTTGTGCGATACTTAAACCCATGTTTCCATTACCTATAAATGTGATTGTTCTCATTTTGACTCACTTTATTAAAATTCATTAGATTATAACACATCTTTATTTGGTATAATATATTCAATAGATATTTTAGGGCATCACCTATTATTGGAGGTTGCCCTTAAGGATAAAAGATGAAAACATTTTTACAAGAAGCAAAGGCATCTAGCAGAGTACTATCAACACTCAGTGGTGCAAAAAAAAACAGTGCATTAAGAGCAATGGCACAAGGTTTACGTGATGATAAAAAAAGTATATTGCAGGCTAATGCACTTGATATGGAAGCTGCAACGCAAAACAACCTTACTAAAGCACTAAAAGATAGGCTTTTTCTGGATGAAAGCAGAGTGGAGGCTATGGCAATTGCCATAGAAGAGATAGCAGCACTTAAAGAACCTATAGGGAGGGTGTTAGATGGGTGGTATGCAGATGCAGGATTCAAGATAGAAAAAGTCTCTGTTCCTATCGGTGTTATTGGTGTAATCTATGAATCCAGACCTAATGTAACAGCAGATGTAGGTGCACTCTGCTTTAAGTCTGGTAATGTAGCTATACTCAAAGGAGGGAAAGAGGCAGAACATTCAAACAGAGCAATAGCAAGTGTACTACAAAATGTACTTGAAAAACATGAACTTCCTAAGGGAGCAATTGCCTTGTTGCCTGATTCTTCTCGTGAGGGTGTAGCAGAGCTTATAAAGCAGGATAGCTATGTAGATTTGATAGTGCCACGTGGGGGAGAGGCATTGATCAAATATGTTTCAACGCATGCCACCGTACCTGTAGTTAAACATGATAAAGGACTTTGCCATACCTATATAGATAAAGATGCAGATTTTGATAAGGCAATAGCAGTAGTCATCAATGCCAAATGTAGACGTAATGGAATTTGTGGTGCATTAGAGACATTATTGATTGACGAAGTGATTGCAACAGAGCTGTTACCACGAATTAAAGAAGCATATGATTTGCACAATACAGAGATAAGAGGATGTGCAAAAACTCAAAATATCATAGACGTACATACAGCAAGTGAGGCAGATTATGCTACAGAGTATTTAGATAATATTTTGACGATCAAAGTCGTTGAGGGAGTAGAGGGTGCTATTGCACATATAGAAATGTATGGTTCACAACACTCTGAAGCAATTATCACTGAAAATTATACTACGGCAGAATATTTTTTGAATACGATAGATGCTGCCTGTGTGTATTTGAATGCAAGTACACAGTTTACCGATGGTGGGGAGTTTGGTTTTGGTGCAGAGGTGGGTATAAGTACGAACAAACTTCATGCAAGAGGTCCAATGGGGGTGAGTGAACTTACTACTTATAAATATAAAATATATGGCAATGGTGAGACAAGATAAGGCTGAGTAAAGTTTCGTTAGCTAGAATAGCAGATAAATTAAAACAAAAGGAATGAAGCATGGCAATTGAAGCGCAAAACAGTGTTGTAGGTATAGAGTATGAAGTCAAAGAGAAAGGTACAACAGAAGTTGTAGATAGCAATAAAGGGGCACAGCCACTTGAATTTATTATGGGTAAAGGACAAATCATTCCTGGTTTGGAAAAAGCTCTTGTAGGCATGAATGAAGGTGAAAGTGCAGATATCCTTGTTGAAGCAGCTGATGCATATGGTGAGGTAAACCCTGAAGCTGTACAAACACTTCCTCGTGAACAGTTTGAAGGTGTTGATCTTACAGAAGGTATGACACTTTATGGTCAAGGTGAAGATGGTCAAACAGTACAAGTAACTGTTAAATCATTTGATGATAAAGAGGTCAATGTAGATTTTAATCACCCGCTTGCTGGAAAAGATTTAATGTTTTCTGTGACAGTATTGAGTGCCAGAGAAGCAACGGCTGATGAGATTGAATCAGGCGTTGTAGGCGGCAAAGCAGAAGGTGGTTCATGTGGTACAGGATGTGGTTGTCACTAATCTACCTTAAGTCAAATAATAAGGTATAAGAGATAAAATATCATTTTTAAGGAGTATAACAATATGATTCGTAATTTTATAATATTTATTTTTATGGGTATTTCAATCCTGCTATTTTCTGCCTGTGATGCATGGGATTATGGTGAACATCCACAACTAAAAGCTGTGAAAAAAATTGCAGAGTATGCAGACAGTAATGATACGAAAAATGCACCTGATGCCAAGCTATATAAAGCAGCAGGTGTAGAGATAGATGCCTCTGATATCAACGCAACAAACCGTTATATTAAAACATTGAGTTACAGTGATGTGGACACTACTGAGGAGATACAGGCTGTTGTAGATAATATAGATGCCTATACCAATATCGCACCTGTTGCCAAGATTCATGTGGAATCTACTTCTGTAAAAGAGGGAGAAATGCTCTATTTGGATGGCATAGGGAGCTCAGACAGTGATGGAGCAATTGTAAGTTATGAATGGAAAATAGGAACAAAGGTCGTACATCAAGGTATCTCCTATGATGCAAAACTCAATAAAGGAAGGTATATTATTGAACTTGTTGTAAAAGATGATTATAATGCTACAGGTTCAGATATGGTTTCTGTGATTGTGAGAGATGTTGATGATAATGATACTACGCCTGTACCTATCACAGTACTTAAAGCAGTGATAAAAGTAACCGAAAATAATGATACAAATAATTCTTCTGTTACGTTAGATGGAAGCACTAGTACATATAATCAGCGTAGTACAAAATTTGAATGGAAAGAGAATAATAAGGTAGTAAAAACAGGAAAAACATATACTGTGAAAAAAATAGGAAAGCATACAATTACGTTGCTTTTAACTGATGGTGACAAAACAGATTCAGCTACAAAAACAATTACAGTAAAATAATTTTTAAAGAATCCTAGCGATATATAATAGTATCGTTTGGGTTTCTCCTCTTTATGCATTTTGATACTTTCTTAGAAATTAAATCTATAGGTGTTTTATTATTCTTTTCTTTTCTTATTTTATACAAATTACAAAGTATATTTCATTCGTTTCAACAGAAAAGCTTATTGAAAAAAAATAAAACACTAAAAAAATTAAAACGTCTCTCCTGGGACGATTTTGAATTGTTGGTGATGGAGCTTTTTGTAAAAAAAGGATGGAAGGTTAGTGGTAATGAAAAAAAAGGTGCAGATGGCGGTGTAGATATATGGATGCAAAAAAAATCATTTACCAAAAAAAATATCTCTGCGATAGTACAGTGTAAACGCTATGATGATGCTTTAGTGACCATCAAGGTAATCCGTGAGATGTTTGGACTCATGCATGAATATGATGTAGATGAAGTGTATGTTGTGACTACAAGTAGATTTACCAAAGAGTGTTATCATTTTATTGAAGGTAAAAAAATAACACTTATTGATGGTAGGGCACTAGAAAAATTAATCATGAAGTATAGTTAACCTTCATTGTAAGGTTCAAAATCATCTTTGCTGACACCACAGTCTGGACACTCCCAATCATCTGGTATATCTTCAAAGGCTGTCCCCGCTGCTATCCCACTGTCGGGGTCGCCTAATGTGGGGTCATAAATATATTCACACACGGTACAAATGTATTTTTGGCTCATCATTTATCCTTTTTCTTCTATTTTATTTGTATTATAGGTACATCTATGTGTAATCTGTGTTGAGTAGAGGTATTTACTTGGTGCGGTAATGTAATATAAAGATGCTAAAATACGATAATTTTAACTAAGGATAACGTATGTCAATTAAATGTGCATTTTTATTTCCAGGTCAAGGCTCTCAATCTGTTGGGATGGGGCAAGACTTTTTTAACAACTCAGACCTAGCAAAACAAATGTTTGCTGATGCAAGCACTAGAACAGGGATTGATTTTGAGAATCTTCTTTTTACCCAAAATGATGATTTGGGTCAAACAGCATTTACGCAGCCTGCTATTTTGCTTGTAGGTGCTATTGCTCACAAACTCTTTACAGATGCTACCCACATTACACCAGCACTTACTATGGGGCACTCTCTGGGTGAGTTTACTGCACTTGTGGCTTCTGGTGCGCTTGATGCCATAGATGCTGTGGAGCTTGTAAATCTTAGAGGTAAACTCATGGCTGAGGCATGTGCCAAGCAAGAAGTAGGGATGATGGTTTCTTTAGGACTTTCTGATGAAGCAGTAGAAGCACTCTGTGCTACACAAAGAGACAATGGACTTCAGGTATGGGCAGTAAACTACAATGCTGATGGGCAAATTGTTATTGCAGGAATTAAAAAAGATTTAGAGACTTTGGCACCACTGGTCAAAGAAGCAGGTGCTAAAAGAGCGATGCTACTTGATATGTCTGTGGCATCTCACTGTCCACTGCTTGAGTCTGCATCTGCACCACTTGAAGCAAAGCTCAAAGAGATGTTAAAAGATGACTTCATTACACCTGTTATCTCTAATGTCACAGCTAAAGCGTACAATACTAAAGCAGAAGCTTTAGACTTGCTTCCTCAACAGTTGGTGAAGCCTGTGTTATATAAACATTCTATGGCGAATATTGATGATGAGGTGGATTGTTATATTGAGTTTGGAAATGGGAATGTACTTAAGGGGCTTAATCGTAAGGCTACGAAAAAGCCTCATTTTAATGTGAGTGATATGGCTTCCTTGGAGGCTACAATCTCAGCTCTAAATGAATTGGATAACGTTTAGTTTATTTGAGATTCCTTTTATTTGGATTGTGGCGTTGTTGTTCTCTTCATTTTTTTTAGAAAAAAACGAAGTAAAAAAAGCGTCGTGGCTCTCGAATCGCTTTGCTTTCAAGGGCGTTCGCCACGACAAGGCACGCTTTGCGTGATTGATGAAAGGTGGCTTTGCCACGAAAGGTATATTATGAAGATAGCTATTATGGGGGCGATGCCTGAGGAGGTGGAGCCTATTGTTGAAAAATTAGATGATATGAAAAAAACCGTCTATGCGGTAAATACCTATTATGAGGGTAGGTATCATGGGCAAGAGGTAGTCGTAGCGTATTCTAAAATTGGCAAAGTGTTTGCAACACTAACTGCTACAATACTTATAGAGAAGTTTGCTTGTAATACCTTGCTTTTTTCTGGTGTAGCTGGAGCTATCTCTGATAAATTAAAGATAGGTGACCTGATTATTGCTGATGGGCTTTGTCAGCATGATTTGGATATCACAGCTTTTGGGCATCCGTATGGGTATGTGCCAGAAGGAGAAGTGTGTATTCCTGCAGATGTGAATCTTCGTAATATTGCAAAAAATGTTGCCAAAGAAAAAGGACTCATACTTAAAGAGGGTATAATTGCGACAGGCGACCAGTTTATAGCCAATGCAGAGCGTAAAGATTGGATAGGTAATACTTTTAATGCCGATGCTTTAGAGATGGAAGGTGCTGCTGTTGCAGTCGTCTGTTCTTCATTAAATGTACCTTTTTTCATCTTACGTGCTATTAGTGACAGTGCTGATATGGATGCCAGTTTTAATTTTGATGAGTTTTTGGAATCTTCTGCGAAGATATCAGCGGATTTTATTTTGTCTATGGTGGATGAAATAAAATAATATTTGTTGTTTGTGTTTGTTTGTCATATTTCCTTTTATTTGGATTGTGGCGTTGTTGTTCTCTTCATTTTTTTTAGAAAAAAACGAAGCAAAGTTAGCAAATGCGGTTCACGAAGTGAAAACTTCTTTAGAAAAAAAGCGTCGTTCCTCTCATGAAATCCCGCAGGTACGAGGACCAATCGCTCTGCTTTCAAGGGTGTTCGGAACGACAGAGCACACTATCGTGTGATTAATGAGGAATATTAATGGATGATAACCAACGACGAAGTAAAGCTAAAACCATACCTATGAGCAAGAAACTACTAAAGGTCATAGGTAAGACCAATGGGGAGTTTAGGCTTATTGGCGAGGGTGATAAGGTATTGGTGGGATTGAGTGGGGGTAAAGACTCTCTTGCTCTCATTCATGCGATGAAACATATACAACGCCATGCGCCTTTTCGTTTTGAGTTTGAGGCGTGTACGATTAAGTATGGGATGCCTGATGAACATTATGAATTTCTCACCAATCATTGTGAAGAGTATGAGATAAAGCATACGATCTATGACACCAACATTTTTGATGTTTCTCAAGATGCCATACGTGAAAACTCCTCTTTTTGTAGCTACTTCTCTCGCATGCGTAGAGGGGCACTCTATAGCTTTGCCCAAGAGCATGGGTTTAATAAAATTGCCCTTGGTCATCATTTTGATGACACGGTAGAGAGCTTTTTTATGAATATGTTTTACAATGGGAGTATGAGAGCCTTGGCACCCATCTACAAAACAAGCAGAGGTGTGCATCTCATACGTCCACTGATACAGGTACGTGAACGTCAGTTGCGTGATTTTGCTGTAGAAAACAACCTTCAAATCATCGGAGATGAAGCCTGTCCTGCTATGCTTAAAGATGTCAAAATGCCTCATGCAAGGGCAAGTACCAAAGCATGGCTAGCAGAGATAGAAGAGAAGAATAAAGATGCTTTTAAAATGTTTAAAGCTTCTTTCAAACATATTCATGATGATACATTTTTAGACCCAGAGCGTTGGGATAGGGAGGATATATGAATGTATTTAAGCCCCAAAGCCCAAATCGCCTAGACAAAACCCTCACAAACGAACTTGATGTCAGCCGTAACCAAGTAGAAAAACTCATCAAAGATGGGCTTGTGTCTGTTAATGGCAAAATTATTACAAAAACAAGCTATAAAGTAATAGAGGGTGATGAGATAGGCTACACGTTTAAAGAAGCAGAGAAACGTGTGGTACCTCCTATAGACTTCGATGTGGAGATACTTTATGAAGATGAGCATTTGCTTATCGTAAACAAGCCTAGTGGACTCGTAGTGCATCCTGCGCCTTCGGTGAAAGAGCCTACGCTTGTGGACTGGCTGATTCATAAAGGTATCTCACTCTCTACCATAAGCGGAGAGGAACGTCATGGGATTGTACATCGTATAGACAAAGAGACTACGGGCGCACTTGTGGTGGCGAAAACGAATGAGGCACACGAAAAACTCTCTGCACAACTCCAAGACAAGAGTATGGGACGTTACTACCTTGCACTTATAGATTGTCCTTTGAAAGATGATACAATCGTAGACAAACCTATAGGACGTAATCCTAAGCATAGACTTAAAATGGACGTTGTGCCCCATGGTAAGAGTGCCAAAACAGCTTTTGTTAAACTGGCACAAACAGAGCATGGCGTCGAACTCATAGCAGCCAAACTCTTTACAGGACGTACCCATCAGATACGTGTACACCTCAATACCTTGGGACGTCATATCTTGGGGGATGATTTATATGGTTTTAAGAGCAAAAGAGATAAAATACAACGCGTTAATCTACATGCATATCTACTATATTTAGTCCATCCTCAAACGGGTGAAAAAATGGAGTTTGTAGCTCCACTTTTTGATGATATGACAAGATATATGACGAAATATTTTGATCAAAGGCTAATTAATGAAAAAATCAACCCTCTTACTATGGACACTCTCTTTACTCACTTTTAATAGTTGTGGGGATGCTATGAAAGGTCTCATGATATATGATACAGATGTGACACTAAAAACCATAAAAGAAGTAAGGTCATTACCAACACGCAATGCAGTAGGGTTTGAATGGAAAAAAATAGATGATGCACATGTCCATGGTGTCAATATTTATCGAGATATCCCTAGGAAAGGTGCCCAAACTTTTGAGCGTATCGGTTCAGTAGGTAATCGTTATGCAACACATTTTGTAGATACACATGTTAAGCCAAACACAACGTATTTATATACGTTTGCTACTTTCTCTATAGGTAGAGAGTCTCCGCATGGTGCAGTCTTAAAAGTGAAAACAAAGCCCCCATTAAAAGGTGTCTCATTTGCTAAAGCGTATATTATGGCACCGAATGTGATAAAAATATTGTGGTCACCTCATGCGAATGAGAGTATTAATCGATATATTATTCAGCGTTCGGTTAATGGTGGACCATGGAAGTATGTGATGCAGCTACAAGGTCAACTCACGGCAGAGTATATTGATACATTTGTACATCGTGGTAATAGCTACAGGTATCGTATTATTGCAAAGAGTTATGATGATATATTGACACAGCCAAGTGCTATCACCTCTGTATCGCTTTAAGAAGGTAGGATGTGCCACATTTAAAAGTACAACCTTTCAACCATAGTATGATATCTGAATCTCTACCTCAAAGTCAGATTATGACTTTTCATGCAAAGTCACTTAATGAAAAGGATGAGCTAATTGGTATTATGTATGAAGGTGAAGAGTTTTTACTTCAACTTAAACCAGATATACAATCAACTCTGTTGAAATATGATAAAGTAACTAGACCATTAAAGGTAAATTTACTGAAAGAAGCACTAGATATTGTCTCTAAAGAGCTTCAGTTAGAGATTATAAGCTCTAATATTGCAATCTCAAACACAAAACCACTACTCTCATCTGAATATTTTAAAAAGATAAAAGATTTTGAAAATATTACTTTTCCCAAGGATAAAGTTTCAGTTGAGGTAGGTTTTGGATCGGGAAGGCACTTGCTATATCAGGCACAAAAGAACCCTGATACATTGTTTATTGGGCTAGAGATACATACGCCTTCTGCACAACAAGTATTGAAACAAATTGAACTTCAAAAACTAGAGAATATTTGGATAGTCAATTATGATGCACGGCTTTTTTTGG
>JALSPX010000090.1 GCA_026985755.1 Sulfurovum sp.
TGATTGAAATTTACCTGTAGTCACTTTGATACCTACTTCACCAGAGTTGATGATAGTAAAAGGTTTAAAGATGAAAAAAGCAAGTGCTATAGCGCCAATGACAACTGCCCAGGAAGGTAAACCTTTTGGCATATTGTTGAGAGGGTTTTCAAAGTTGCCTCCTCCACCATTTCCACTGTTTTTATTAGTATTCCCGCTTGGTTTTTTCTTTTTAAAATAGTCGTTCATGTCTGCTGGCATGTTGATCCTTTGTGTGTGTTTCCCTTCGATAATCTCAGGGAATATTTTTTTCCTTCGGCAGGCTTACTTGGACAGGGTCAGGTGATTCATGATTCATTGCTTTGCAACAAAGCACAAATCACCAGACCCTAATTCGGTAGCTGGACTTGTCGAAGCTAGTTAATATACGTTAAATGCTGGATGTAGTCAGGGTTTTTTCCTGCGACTACATCAAAATAGGCTGTCTGTAACTTTTCGGTAATGGGTCCGCGTGAACCTGCACCGATAATGCGTGCATCTACTTCGCGTACGGGTGTCACCTCTGCGGCAGTGCCTGTGAGGAAACACTCATCACAAATGTAAATCTCTTCTCTAGAGATACGACGGCGTACCACTTCGATACCCATATCTGTTGCCAAATCGATGACGGTTTGTTGGGTAATAGACTCTAGTGTGTTGTCTGATGGAGGAGAGATGAGTTTGCCATCACGTACCATAAAGAAACATGCACCAGAAGCTTCTGCAATGTAGCCTTGGTCATCACGTAAAAGTGCTTCGTCATAGCCTGCTTCTACGGCTTCAAATTTTGCCATTTGTGAGTTAAGGTAGTTGGCTACGGCTTTTGCTTTTCCCATACCAGAAGTGTTTGGTGTACGTGTCATAGAAGAGATTTTCAGGCGAATCCCCTTTTTGAGACCCTCTTCACCAAGGTATGCGCCCCATTCCCATGCAGAGATAGAGACTTGCACAGGACACTCTTTGTGGTAGAGTCCCATCACACCATAGCCTAGGTAGACAAGTGGTCTAATATAGGCACCTTCAAAAAGTTCATTCTCTTGTAGGAGTTTAACTTGTGCTGCATTGAGTTCTTCTACTGTGTAAGGAACATCCATGAGCGTCATCTTCGATGAGTTAAGCAGTCTTTGTGTATGTTCATTGAGTTTGAAAATGGCACATCTTCCATCTACAGTTTTGTAAGCTTTGGTACCTTCTATAGCACCATTTCCGTAGTGTAATGTATGTGTGAGTACGTGCACTTTTGCATCGTCCCAAGGCGTTAGTTTGCCATCCATCCAAATATATTTTGCTTTATCCATGTGTTATACTCCGAGCCACTCTAAGCGTGGCAAATTTAATGAATTATTTTATCTAAAATGTCGTTAATAGTTGTTTACCCAAATTTGAGAAATAGACCTATGAGTAGAGAGAGGAAGATAGTAGTCATAATGAGCGTAAAGTTACGCCATTTATCAGGTATGGGTGCGAACTTTTCTATACCCTCGACTATCTTCATAGCTGGGTATGCCATAAAGACTAGCATCACGACAGAATAGACGAGGATAAGTACAATGTTTAACATCTTTACTTTATACCATAATATTGTTTTACAAAGAGGCGTTCATCGGGGGTTTTGAGTTCTAGTGTGCTGATTTGTGTGCCATTGTTATCTGAGATGATGAGGGTCTCATTTACACGTGTGAGATGCGTTTTTGCCCAACGTTTTTCCAAACGCTCAAACTCCTGAAAAAGTGTCATATTCGTAGGCTTTTCTTTAAATGTTCTATCTTCTTTGCTTTTAATGGTCAAACCACCAAAACGTTTGTCTAAATAGTAGGGGCTGTACTGTTGTACTGCTTTGTAGACACGGGCATTTTTGTCACTGGGTTTACTGGACATAAAAGCCAACAATGCCAAAGCAAAAAAAGCCGCAAAAAGTGCAAAAGGAAGATATCTTCTCAATGATTGCATTTGGAAAACCTTTGAATGAATTATGAGCAGTATAGAATAAATTTCTCTATAAACACTTGATGGATATCAACAACACATGAGTGTATACTGTGTTATGATGTATTTCATATTAAAGGAGAATAATCTATGAATAACTTTTTTTATTTAGAAGGTGCCTATCTTATTTTAGGTGCATTTGCATTGCTTATTACGCTTTTTGTAACTACGCGTTCATTTATGGCAAAAGGAGCAATGAAAAAAGGTTTACTCTGGGTTTCTCTTGTAGTCGTTGTGATGGTGAGTGCACATTATGTGATAACAAGCAATCGCATGGCAGAAGTGGCAGCGGCTTTTGAAAAAGGTTTGCCTATTATTTGTGAAAGTAGGGCTACACGTAAAGTTGCACAGACAGTTATTGTACAGAAATCATATGAATGGAGACTAGAAGCGTATAACTTCATTTCACCTAACTATACTAGACCCTTTTTTATTGCTAGATGTATTGTCAAATAATATAAGGCTTGTCTCTTTTTTCGTTTTTACCGCACCAAGTATTACTTTTTCTATTATTTTTATTGATTATATATATGAATTTATATAATTATTTTTCATTTTCTTGACCTTAGTCAACCATAAGTCTTTTTAAACTAGAGATAATGCTTCTATGCCCTAGAATTCTTTATAGATATTCTATAGCAAATAGAAATTTAACAGGAGCCATCATGGATACGTTGATAGTGAGACCAGAGATAGCGTTAGATCAATTTTTACCTATCTTTATAGAATCAACTTTAGTACTGGTATTTGGAGTAGGATATGCAGCAATCATCACACTCTCTAAAATGGGCTATTTTTCCAAAAAATGGATGCCAGTTGGATATCTATTTTGGGTATTGCAAACATACTTTTTGTATGACTTTGCTGTCATGATCCAAAGTAATCATTTTACGATGAAAGTATTGATGGTAACAATGGTCATATATCTTTTTGTGCCTCATCTATATTTTCATCTTATAGCTGAGTCAGAACGAAGATATGGTGGATAGTAATGACATATATAAAAGAGATAACATAATACGATAAGTCGTATGAGCGTCCTGCTGAAGGAATCTCAACGATAGCGTAGTTTTTTGGGCTTTGCCCAAAAAGCGTCAATACATACTAAAAAGGAGGGACTACAGATGGCGAATAAAAATGTTTCGGTTTGGTCTAGCATTCCATTTTGGCGGAGATCAGCAGCATGGGTTACTGGATTTGCATCTATATTGTTAGTTTGGCTTACATTTGATTCTGTAGGACAAATAACTATGGGAACAGATGCTGATATTCAAAAGGGTGTGACAAAACGGGTGCCTGCACCTACGGTCATCAATTACAAAATTGGGTACAAGATGAGTGCCAAAAGAGGACATGAAGTGCCCACTATTGGTGAAAAAGAGTTATTCTTTGGAAAAGAATGGAGCCCAAAAGAGGCTGCAGCATTGCTTCATTTGGGTAAACTGACTTCTCAATCAAAAAACTGCATGGACTGTCATACATTGCTTGGTAATGGTGCGTATTATGCACCAGATTTAACGAAAGCTTGGATAGACCCAGCATGGCAAAATGGTGGACCTCTCCAAGGCATGACAGGGAAAAATACCGAAGAAGAGGCGATGGCTGAGTTTTTACAGCATCCTTCACAATATTCTACACATGCACGCATGATGCCAAATCTTGGAATCACTGCTGATGAAGCAAAAGGATTGGTGGCTTTTCTCAAACATATGAGTAGCATAGATACCAATGGTTTTCCTAGAAACTTCTCGAAAACCGTTGAAACATTCAAAGCAGGAGGTTCACATGCTCACTAGTATTAAAACAAATCAATTTGAGGGTAATAAATCAAAAGAGCTTGCGATGATGTACTTTAGAGTAGCCCTTATACTCTTTGGGGCACAGCTTCTTTTTGGGCTTATTGCAGCGTTTCAGTTTATTTTCCCTGGGTTCTTATTTGAAGTGCTTGATTTTTCAGTAGCAAGAACAGTGCATATCAATGCTTTGGTTGTATGGATGTTGTATGCTATGATAGGTTCAGTGTACTTTCTTATGCCAGATGAAACTGGGGTTGAAACAGTAAATATAGGCTTGGGAAAACTTGCATTTTGGGTACTGACTGCTGCGGTAACTGTTGTTGTGTTGGTCTTTCTTCTTATACAAGTAGGTTCAGGGACAGAATCCTCTATTTGGCTCATCAATGAAGGTAGAGAATACCTAGAGGCACCACGCTGGGCAGATATTGGCATCGTGGTTGTGGTCTTGATATTCTACTGGAATGTTTTTGCAACCTTTATGAAAGCTAAAGTCAAAACAGGCATCATGACGGTGATGGTAGCAAACCTTATGGCACTTGCAGGGCTTTATTTAGCGGGTATGTTCTTTACAGACAACATCTCTATGGATCAGTATTGGTGGTGGTGGGTCATACACCTTTGGGTTGAAGCTACATGGGAAGTATTTGTTGGTGCGCTCGCTGCATATGCTTTGATTAAACTCATTGGTGCAAAAAGAGAAATTGTTGAGATGTGGTTATGGATTGAGGTATTGATGCTTTTTGGCTCAGGTATTTTAGGTCTAGGTCACCATTATTTCTGGATTGGCACACCTGAGTATTGGTGGGAGATTGGGGCACTATTCTCAGCACTAGAACCCGTACCATTGGTAGCTATGTTTGTTCACGTCCTTTATGACTGGGGTAAAGAACAAGGTGCTGCACATGCCAAAGGTGAGGTAGGTTCAGTGATGAAAAATGGTCCAGCGATGGCATGGATAGTGTTGAATGCTTTTGGCAATTTCTTGGGTGCTGGTATATGGGGATTCTTCCATACACTGCCACAAGTAAACATCTATACACATGGTACACAGTTTACAGCTGCACATGGTCACTTAGCATTCTTTGGGGCTTACGCAACTATTTTGGTAGGTATGATGTATATCGGTATCCAATATGCGTATGGTATCAAAGTGATGAAGGCTACATTTAAGTCTAAAATGGGTGTTTTCCTGATTGCCTTTGGTGTGATGGGTATGACGATTGCCTTGACCATTGCAGGGTATGAGCAAGTACTTATCGAAAGGGCTGAACTTGGTGGAGGATGGAACGCATTCTTTACGGCGCAAGAGATGCCTTGGTATATTCAAGCACAATTATGGAGAGCGATTATGGGTGTAGTTACATTTGTAGGGTTCATCTATCTTGTATGGGATATGCTTACTATCGGTAAAGCACAAGCTAGTCAATTAGAGAATGCGGCAGTAGTTGCATAAAAATTTACATAAGGAGTAAATATGTTATTTGAATCATTTACAGATGTGGTGCCAAGTTTTTTTGGATGGCTTAATCAGGGGCCAATGACACTGACAATCTTTTTACATACGTTAATTATTTTACCGATGTTTTGGATTTATCATAGTGAAAAAAAGAAGTTAAATAAATAGAACATAAGAGCTGGGTGGAGCTTTTATGTTGTTTAGGTTGTCTAATAAAAAGACTTAAAACTTTATCATAGCGTTCTTAAGTATATGTTTGTATATCAAAGAAAAATGATAGCTAAAGGAGGAAGAAATGAAATTGAATAGATTAATAGGTTTGGCTGCGGTTACAAGTTTAGCAGCTACATTAGCGATGGCAGGTACATCTAAGATGGATTTTGCAAAAGTATTTGAAAAAGAGTGTCAAGGGTGTCACGGACCTATACACCAAGGTGGTGTTGGATCAGATCTTAGACCAAAAGCACTCAAGAAAAAAAGTAGAGAGTTCTTAGCCGAAACCATTATGAATGGTAGAGAAAATACTGCCATGCCAGCATGGAGTTCTAAATTTTCCAAAGATGATGCATCGGGTATGGTTGATTGGTTGATGGATTGGAAAAATACAGTGGAGTTGACACTTGATTTTGATGAGGTGCATAAAACATGGACAAAATTGGCAGACAGAGAAGCATTGGCCAAAAAGTATCCAACATCAGCAGATACAAAATCAGTACTGGATATTACTTTTGCCACAGAAAGAGATGCATCATTGGTTGACTTTATTGATTCAACTACAGGTAAAGTTCTCTCTCGACATAAAGCGGGGTTTGCGGTACATGTGACAGTAACCAACAAAAAAGATCCTCGCTACGCCTATTCTATCTCAAGATCTGGGAAGCTCACTATGTTTGATATTGCAGCACCAGGACAACCTGCGTTGGCATCTGTGCAAGTGGGGCAAGAGTCACGTGGACTAGCGGTATCTCCAGATGGCAAATATATTTTAGCAGGTAACTATAACCCAGGTGGTGCGGTACTTTGTGATGCGCATACACTTGAGCCTCTTAAAGTATATGATACCTCTCGTGTGATTGACCCTGATGGACAGATAGGACCATCACGTGTGGCAGGTATTGCAGATACACCCTATGGACCATATTTTGCAATGGCACTCAAAGATGCAGGGCATACGTATATTATAGATTACTCTAAAAAAGGGTTTCCTATTGTAGGTGATATTCCAAATATTGGTAAAATTCTTCATGACTGTTTTTTGAATGAAAATGAAGGTGAAGATTTTGGTCGTTACTTTATGATTGCATCACAAGGTTCAGATCTTATGGGTATTGTAGACTTTAAAACAAAAACTTTAGCAGCCAAAGTATATACAGGTAAAAAATCTAAGCCACATCCAGGTCAAGGTTCTTCTTGGTTTAACAAAAAACTCGGCAAACAACTCAATGCTACAAACTCCATGAACTTTGGTTCAGTGGTAATATGGGAATCTCCAGGTTGGAATATTGTAAAAAAGGTTGAGACTTCAGGTGGTGGTCTATTCGTTGGTACGGCAGAGCATACGCCTTGGATATGGTCTGATTGTGTGCTTGGAAAACCAGAAAAATATAATGAAGTATATTTGATTAACAAAGAGACACTCGAGACGGATAGAATTATTAAAGTGGGTAAAACAAAAGGGCAACTCATCGATGCGAAAACTAAAAAAGTGATTCAAGAGTGGGATGCTACACAACATGAAGCTATACCAGTCACTGAAGTAGCATTTGGAAAAGAAAAGATTGTGCCAATGCCAGATAAAGTAGGTGCAGCAGTAAAAGAGCCTGTGCAGCCTAGATTATTGCACGCAGAGCCTGCAAACCATGGTAAGTGGACAATGATTTCTGAGTGGACGACTGGTAGAATTGGTATCTACGAATCAGATACAGGTAAATTTGTAAAGTATATTGAAAACTTGACAACACCTACGTTTACATATTCTGTAGAGCATAGACAACGCGTACCAGGTGCGTAAACATATTTTAACACAATAAGGAACTTTCTCCTTGTTGTGGCACTTATACTCAGGTAGGAAATCTCGTGCTTTAAGTTTGAAGTTTCCTTCGTGATTATGAGACATAGATAAAAGGTATAGAATGAAACAACTATTTGTATGGTATATGATGATAATTATAGTATATACAACTTTGTTAACCGCAAACGAAAAATATTTTGTCGTAGAACGTGAAAGTGAATCGGTAGCAGTGATAGAAGAGGGTTTGGTACGTAGACATATGGAAAATATGCACAATATGAACCATGGTATCATCAAATTTGATGGAGATGATGCCTATCTCATCAGTCGTGATGGGTATGTGGTAAAGTTTGATCCCAAAACAGAAAAAATTCAAAGTGAATACAAAACAAGTAAATCTGCGATAGGTTTTGTCATAGGTGAAAACTATGTGGCAGTAGCCAACTATGATGACAAATCTGTCGATATTTTAACCCGAGATTTAAAACCTATTGACAAGATCATCACAGGCTCTAAAAATGTAGGGATTAAAATCTATAAAGATATGCTTGTCTTTGCACAAATGGACAACGATAAAGTAACTGTGTTAAAAAATGAAAATAGAGGTAAAGGGCTACCAAAATTTAAAATTTTTAAAGAGTTCAAGGTAGGAAAAATGCCTTTTGATGCGATGATAAAAGAGAATACGTATATTGTAGGCTTCTTCCTCACCAAAGCGTTTGGTGTCATAGACTTAGACAAGATGGAATTTTCTGAGATAAAAGTAACAGCAAAAGATAATAAGCCAGTGCTTAAAGTACCACATTTTGGTTTTTGGAGTTTGAGTGAAGATAAGACATTTATCCCAGCAGTGGGAGACAATGCGGTGATGGTCTATGACAATCACTTTAGATTTATCAAAAATGTTGAGATGCAGGGACTCCCTGTCTTTACGTCACTGAGCCCAGACAAGAAGTACTTGGCTGTGACCTTCTCTGGTAAAGATTTCCCAACCATTCAGATACTTGATACCAGAACACTTAAGATTATCAAAACCTTTACATTTAAAGGAAAAGTACTACATGTCAGATGGTCAAAAGAGTACCCACAACTCTATGTCTCTGTCAATGATGCCAACCAGATTAATGTGATAGATACCCGTGAGTGGTTTCTAGAAAGAGAGATATTTCAAGTGAAAGCACCATCAGGGATTTTCCTTTATCAAATGGATGACAAGAAGAAATAGAGATGTTATTACAGCTGAGTTTACTTTGGCTGTTAACTATAGGTATGTATGCCAACCATGTACATTGGTTAGGGAGCTATGACAAAGCTTTATTACTTGCACGTAAAGAGCACAAACCTTTACTAGTGCTCGTAGTTAAAAATGACTCCAAAGCCTGCAACATTATCTTGCACAAGCACTTTATGAATCACCCTTATATCGATACCATAAACAAAAAAATGATAGCCGTCATCGTCACCTATGAAGGACAGCTTTCCTACCCTGTAGAGATGTACTACACCACAGTGCTTCCTACACTTTTTTTGGTAGATACAAAGACGGAGACGTTTATGTCAGAGCCTTTGTATGGGGAGGGATAGAAGCAAGCACAATATCACAAATTTTTAGCCAAAAAATGAGGTAGAAAATTTATTTCTGTTTCTTTAAATACTTTTTTTCCTCTTTGGTTAAGGCTAAGGATATATCCTTTTTTTGGCTTGTAATTTTCTAAAAAATAGTAGTAAGATTTAGATATTTTCATAGAGGTTAAATTGGATTTTATCTCTATAGGGATAGAGTCATCAAGTATAAAGTCTACTTCTGCACCATTTTTGGTTCGGTAATATTTTAAGTCTCTATCTGCCAATTCTCTAAATACAAAATTTTCCAGTATAGCCCCTTTGTCTACCCTATCTTCAAGTGCAGAGAAATTTTTAATAATCACATTTCTGAGTCCCATATCAAAAAAGAACACTTCAGGATTTTTGACAATTTCGAGTTGTTTATTGGTAAAAAATGGACTGATGGTTTTGACTAAAAAAGCTTTTTCAAATACAGAAAGATACTCTTTTAGTTGCATACTATTCACACTTATAAGCTTAGAGAGTTCACTATAGACTATCACATTGCCTATCTGCAAAGAGAGTGCTTTGAGTAGTTTATACATCTTAGTTTCATCCGTGATTTTGGCTATCTCTTTAATGTCTCTAAGCAGGTAAATACTGAGTAGATTTTTGAGTACCTCTATTTTCTCTTCGTTGCTTTGGCTTAAAATCACTCTAGGGTATCCACCGTAGGTAAGATACTCATTTATGTGTATGTCTATTTTTTGACTTATGGGAGCAGAGATATTTTCATTTGATTTACTATAGAGTTTGTGGAGATGCTCGTCTTTTACCCTCAGAAATTCACCAAAAGAAAAAGAGTAAAGGTTAAAGACAAAAATACGCCCAGCGAGATATTTAATCGTATTAATAGAGAGTTCCATCGCAGATGAGCCTGAGATAAATATTTTTTTGTCTGTGGTATCGTAAATATATTTAAGATGTTTACCTCCCATGTTGGCATATTGAAACTCATCTATAAAAATGTGTTCATAGGGTTCAATGTGAAGGGCAATAAAACTTTTGATGTCTTCTTCAAAAAGTATTTTGAGTTCTATATCTTCAAAGGTGAGAAACAGGGGGTTATTGACTCTACTATAAATTTCTCTTAGGAGGGTAGTTTTACCGACCTGTCTTGGTCCAAAGATAGCAATAATCTCAGGAGAATCTAAATATTGTTCTATTTTTTCTTCTAAATCTCTTTTATAATACATTTTAACCACGCTATTTTTAATTTATATTTTATTATAGCGTGGTTATTTTAAAATAATATAAAAAATAGATTATGAAGATTCGAAGCATTAAACTTAGCTAATTTTTAAGATTGTAGCCAAATGACAAATTGAATGATTTGATATAAGTCAATTATCTCTACTGATTAATTTTTAATCAGTTAACTGTATAAAACATTGATACAAATCAACTTAAAAAAGAATCTACTTTTATATTATTGATATTGATTAACAATGAAAAAGGAGAAAATATGACGTTTGAAACTTCTGTTGAACTGTTAAAGTTTCATAATGTGGCGTATACGGTTTATGCAATGATTATCATCTCTGTGATTGCATGGTTTGCCTATAATCTTACGCTGGAGAAAAAAGCAAAACCTATAGTGAGGATACCATTTTATACCTATATCGGATTTTTGGTTGCGATGGGGGTAGGGCATCACATCTTTACCTACAATACCATTCCATGGGTATCAGAAGATATCATGAGACACAATATCACCCCTGATAAAACCTTCCAAATTAAGATAGCAAATCATACGTTTGATATGCAAGAGAAAATGGAAATCACCAAAGGCGAAAAAGTACTCTTTGACGCACATAGTACAGACTTGGTCTATGGATTTGGTCTCTTCCGTCAAGATGGTACGATGATTTCGCAAATGCAGGTGAACCCCGGCTCTAAAAATGATCTGCTTTGGACATTTAATGAGTGTGGTGAGTTTGATGTGCGTTCTACCGAGTATGCTGGACCTGCAGGCAATAGCATGTTTGTAAAAAAAGCAGTGATTGTCACTGGCTGTGACACAAAAGGAGCATAAGATGAGTTTATTAAAAGGCACAAATTTTGAGGCATCCACACTTACGGCACTTCAAAAAGTGACGCTTCGTGCGGTGGTGATGAGTTTTCTATTTTATGGTTTGGCAGCATTAGAGGGTACATTGATGCGAGTGGCTTTGGTCAATCCAAATCTTCCTCCTATCGAAGGGCATGCCAGTCATTTTTTCTCTATTATGACGGTGCATCCGATTATTGGTATCTTTGGTTCTACCTATCAGTTGGTGTTTGCAGCATTTATGTTTTTGATTCCCTATCTAACTAAAAAACCACTCTATAGTGTAGGGTTGGCAAACTTTGTATGGCTTATGATCACTATTGGAGCTGCACTGGCTTGGATTGCTGCATTTATCTGGAGTTATGCACCACTCTATACACTTTACTGGCCACTTCCTGCGGATACCACACAGTTTAATGTGATTGGAGGGATTGTCTTTATCATCGGTGTGGCATTGATTATGATAGGAACACTTGGATTTATCTATAATATCTATGCCACTATCTTTGCAAAAGTAGGCGTACATGCCAACAAAACAACCAAAGAGCTTCTTATTTCTGGATTTGGTATTGATGGTTTGTTAAATCTCAAAAATAAATTGACAGGAAAACCACCTTATTCTAAAGAGCCAGCACTTTCACTGCCTGTAGTGGCTATTTTCCGTGGTACAGTCGATACATTTTTAGATGCCATTGTTATTTTGGGAGCAGGTATTCTAGTACTTGTTTATCTGCTAGCAGATGCCAGTGGGGCGAGCTGGGACGTACACGCCGTGGATGCACTGCTCTATAAAAATTTCTTCTGGTGGGGGCTTGACCTTGTGGCAGATGGTTTGGTGCTTATCTATGTTGCAGGTTCGTGGTATTTGCTGGCAACACTCATTACAGGGCAAAAGCTCTTTATGGAAAATGTAGCACGTGCTGCACTTTTGCTGGAGCTTTTTGTTTCGTGGATGGTATGGTCACACCATCTTTTGGCAGACCAAGGGCAGCCTGAAATGATGAAACTTATCTCTGGCGAGATGGTAACGATGTTTGAGCTTCTTACTCAGGGATTGGCACTCTTTATTACACTGATGACACTCTGGAAAGCCAGACCGCTTAAGATGACGATGGAACTCAAGTACTTGCTAGCGGGTCTTCTGGGCTTTGGTCTAGCAGTTCCAGCAGCGATTATCCAAGCAGATATGGGAATGAACAGAATTTTGCATAATACACAGTGGATTATCGGGGCACATGTACATATTGCGTTACTTACAGGGTTATATATGACACTCTATTCTGTGGTCTATGTGCTGTGGCCACTGCTTACGAACAATACAAAACTCTTCTCTATGAAGATGGCAAATGCCCACTTTTGGTTACATCTTATAGGAAGTCTTGGTATGGGAGCATTTATGGGTATGGCAGGACTCGATGGTATGTTGAGGCGACACTTTTATATGGATGGAGAGTTCAAGACATTTATGATTTTAGCAGCGATTTCTGCGATTATGATGCTTGTGGGCTGGTTGATATTTCTTATTAATATTATCATGTCTGTAGGGCTTAAAGGATTGCTTGAGATTTTCCTACCTGCTAAAGATGACACAGCGACATTTGGGATAGAGCCGCAACCTTCTGTGGTTGTTTCACAAAGAAATAAATAATATGAGAGCATTTTGTTAAATAAAAAGAGAATGATCAATGAGATTTTGCATGTAGGTCTGTATGATTTAGTCTTGCAAGATGTACAAAAAATAGTGGGCAAGGAGAAGCCAACGAATAAGGAACTTGAAGAGGTTTTAGAGAAAGAGCCTCAAATCCTTAGAGACTATATGCAGACCAATGTTGAGTATAACCTCAGTAATATTCATCTTCGAAATATAGAGATAGAAGAGATAGATACAGTAGCTAAGCCCAAAGCCCAAACTATCAATGAAAATCTAGAGATTATGAGAAACATAGAGAAATATACTTTAGATTTTGAACATAGTTCTACCTTGGTGCTTATTTTCTCTTTAGAGTTTTTTATCTTGTTCTCTGTGCAGTATTTTATTGTATTGCTAGACTTGGCTGCATGGCAGTGGTGGATTTATGCATTTTTTTCACTCTCTATCGTAGGAGCGTGGTGGTATGCAAAAAAAGAGCAAAAAAAGTATAAAATAAATAAAGAGAGATATGAAAAACTTTATACAGAGACTTTAGCACTTATAGAAGCGCTAGAAAAAGAGGGACATATAAAAAAAGAGAGACTTTATATAGATGAGTCAGATGAGCACATTTAAACCTATAGAAATTTCGTATCTTTGGGATAGCGAAAATTTTGAAAAAGCATTCTCAAAATCGTATACCCATCAGTTTAAAAATTCGATACGTCGATATATAGGATGGTTTTTTATAGCGTTGGCACAATTTGGTGTAGTAGCAGCACTCAAAGGTGGCTCTATCGGACTTTTGATGTTGGCAACGATTTTGATACTCTATTGGTATGGTATCAAAAAGTGGCTGGTGCATCGCAGAGCGTTAAAAGCATATACAAACTCAGCATTGCAAAATAGTGATATCACATTAACTGCTACACAAGAGGGTGTCCGTCAAGAAGATATGCTGATTGTATGGGAAGATATTCAGGGGCTTGTGCCTGTAGAAGATGATATACTGTTGTACCATAAAGAAAAGGCGTTTTATATTCCCTCGCATGCTTTTAGCGCTATAGAAGAAAAGAGTAGGCTCAAAAGCTTGGCAAAAGAGAAAGGTAGGTGGTTCGATGTTTAAACTTAAATTTATTCCTTTGGCTATTTTGGTCATACTTTTGTTAATCTTGATATTTTTTCAAAGCTGGACATTTTATCTAGGAACAACAGATGTAACCTTTGAAAGACTATTGGGTACCAAGCCGTATCAAGAGATAAAAGAGATGTCACTCAGACGCTACAAAAAAGGTGTGTTTTCTCCACATCTTTTTACCATAAGCAGTGACAATGAACATATGATAATAGAGCATTTGAGTAAAGATTGTGCGATACAAAGGATACCAATCGAAAAGCTTCCAGTTGAAGTAAGAGAGACAGACAAAGAGATGGTTGAGGTGATAGAAAAGTCTCCCTATCTTTATCTAAGTAAATCATACAATTTACAAGATCCAAAAGCAGGTAGAATGTGCTTACTTTTTAGAGACACAAAAAAAATCTATCTGTTTATCAATGGGAACTTATAATATGTTAGATTATATTTATGCAGGTGTGATTGTATTCTTCTTGGTTGTGATTCTTGTGATTGCAAAAGTCGAAGATGGTGAAGATATGGATAATAAAGATGAGGAGGAAGAGCAATGAGAGGATTTTTGATTTTTTTTGCTATTACGATGCTTTTGATGGGAGGATATATCTATTATAACCTTCAACATCCAACAGATACGATGATTGTGAGAAATGGGGCTTA
>JALSPX010000091.1 GCA_026985755.1 Sulfurovum sp.
TTGAAAAGCCAGCAGTAGTTTTAAATACGCCTCCACATAAAAAGATAGAGAAAAAAGATATATTTAGAGAAAAATTTGATATAGCAAAAGATAAAACAATATTTTTATATCAAGGTGGATTAAGTAAAGGCAGAGGAATAGAGATACTTCTTGAAACATTTAAAAATATTGAGGAAGAAGGGAGAAGGGAGAAGGAAGAAGGAAACTTTAATCTTCACTCTTCAACCTTCACTCTTCAACCTTGTATTGTTTTTATGGGATATGGAGAGTTGGAAGATATGGTTAAAGATCATAGTAATAATCATCATGATATATATTTTCATCCAGCAGTAAGTCCAGATATACTTCTTGATTATACAAGTAGTGCAGATTTTGGAATATCAACAATAGAAGATAGTTGTTTGAGTTATAGATATTGTTTACCAAATAAAATGTTTGAGTATTTAATGGCGGAAGTTTCAGTTATAGTTTCAAACTTGCCAGAAATGAAAAAGATAGTAGAAGAAAACAAAATAGGAGTAATTGCCAAAGAAAATACTCCAAAAGGATTAAAAAAGGCAATAGAAAAAGCGATAAAGCTTGATTCTAAAGAATTAAAAGAAAATATACAAAAAGTAACAGAGATTTATAATTGGGAAGAACAAGAGAAAGTTATGTTAAAAGTTTATAAGGAGCTAATTAGATGAGAATACTAACAATACTCGGAGCAAGACCACAATTCATAAAAGCAGAAAGTGCAATCAGAGAGACTTATATGGTGGTGGTAGGGCTAGTGCAAAAATCATTGAGGAACTATTAAACTATGAGTAAAAATGTATGGATTATTAATGAGTATGCAGGAACTCCATATCATGGCATGGAATTTAGACATTATTATTTGGGTAGAGAGTTAATAAAATTAGGAAATAAAGTAACTATTGTAAGCTCTTCATATTCGCATCTATATAAAAACTTACCAAATATTGGAAACGCTTATACTTTTGAAGAGATTGATGGGATTAACTATGTATGGGTAAAGGTGCCTCATTATAGTAACTCCACAGATAAAAAAAGAGTTTTGAAATGGTTTGTCTTTACATTTAAGCTTTTCTTTTTGCCTTTTAAAAAGATGGAGAAACCAGATGTCGTGATAGCTTCGCCTATGGCTCCTTTTTTGGCTGTTCCTGCTTATAGAATCGCGAAAAAATATGATGCAAAGTTTTTCTATGAAATCAAAGATGTATGGCCACTTTCTATAATAGAACTAGGAAATATATCCGAGACCAATCCTCTCATAAAGCTTATGAGTTGGTGTGAAAAGTTTGCTTTAAATAAAGCAGATAAAGTTGTTTCAAGTTTGCAAAACTATGGAGAGCATATGCAAGAGCTTGGTATCGATAAAGACTTTGTATGGATAAACAACGGTATATCTCTTGATGAGATGCAAAATATAGAAGCGTTGCCACAAGAGGTTGAAAGTAAGTTACCTAAAGATAAATTTATCGTCGGATACACAGGAACAGTTGGTATAGCAAATGGATTAGAATATTTTTGCGAGGCTACCAAAATATTAAAAGATCATAATGATATTGTTTTTGTAATCGTTGGCGATGGCAAATTAAAGCCAAAATTGCAAAAAGAGTATGGAGTCTTGGATAATTTAATTTTTATAGAACCTATCCCAAAAGCTCAAGTGCAATCAATGTTGCAAAAATTTGATGCTTGTTTTATAGGTTGGAGGAAAGAAAAAATTTATAAATATGGCATCTCTGCAAATAAACTTTTTGACTATATGTATAGTGCTAAGCCAATTTTGCATGCATTTGAGTATGATAATATTGTAAATTTGTATAATTGTGGTATATCGGTAGAACCTGAAAATGAGAAAGCAATATCAGATGGTGTATTGAAACTTTTTAATCTAAGTAAAGATGAGAGAGCGAGCATGGGTGAAAATGGTAAAAAAGCAGTGATTGAGAAATTTAGTTATGAAAAATTAGCTCAAAAATATGTAACAATTTTATAGGAAAATAGATGAAAACTAACGCAAACACCATAAAACAAACCATTGAAAAAGTCATAAACAAAGAGAATTTCACCCCACTTCATGCCCCGATATTTGAAGGCAATGAGATAAAGTATGTTACTGACTGCATAGAGTCAAACTTTGTTTCATCAGTAGGTGAGTATGTCAACAGACTTGAAGAGATGCTTGTGGATTATACAGGGGCAAAGTATGCTGTAGTGACAGTAAATGGCACGGCTGCTTTGCATGTATCTTTGATACTTGCTGGGGTAGAGAGTGCCGATGAAGTGTTGATGCCTGCTCTTACCTTTATCGCTACGGCAAATGCTGTTAGCTACATAGGAGCGATGCCACACTTTGTAGATGTCGATGAAGCAACTTTAGGAATAGATGCTAAAAAGCTTGATGCGTATTTAAGTGGTATATCACAGATGCGAGATGGTGAATGTTTCAATGCCTCAAGTGGTAAACGAATAAAAGCGATAGTGCCTATGCATACTTTTGGACATCCTGTTGATATGGATGCTCTAAACAAGGTCGCTGAAAAATATAATATCACAGTAGTAGAAGATGCAGCAGAGTCACTTGGGTCGTTTTATAAGGGTAAACACACGGGCAATCACTCTTTGTTGGCAGCTGTGAGCTTCAATGGAAACAAAATCATCACTACAGGTGGAGGTGGTGCGATACTTACAAACGATGAAGAGTTAGCCAAAAAAGCCAAACATATCACTACTACTGCTAAAATCCCTCACAAATGGGAATTTAGACACGATATGATAGGCTACAACTACCGCATGCCAGCACTCAATGCCGCTTTGGGTGTAGCACAGATAGAGCAGATGGATAAGTTTGTCAATGATAAAAGAGAATTAGCTTTACGATACATCGAAGCATTTAGAGGTATAGAGGGTGTTAAAGTTTTTCAAGAACCAGACTATGCAAAAAGCAACTATTGGCTAAATGCTTTGGTGCTTGCTGAAGGTTATGAAGATATGCGAGATGAGATACTGACTATCACAAACGATGCAGGTATCATGACACGACCGATATGGACTTTGATGAATAAGCTAGAGATGTTTAGGGATTGTCCAAAGATGGACTTGAGTGTAAGTGAGAGTTTAGAGATGAGAGTTGTCAATATCCCTAGTGGAGCTTGGCTTTAGGTATTTGAATTGTGGTATAATTGATATAAATAAAAATAAAGGTATAAAGGAATGAACATACTAAAATTAATAGGTAGAGATAGTGAACTATTTGCTGATGATATATCAAAATATGATGATGAGTTAAAAAGTATAGTAGAGAGTTCATCTTTTTTAGTAATTGGTGGGGCTGGTTCTATCGGTCAGGCTGTGACCAAGGAGATTTTTAAGCGAAATCCTAAAAAACTGCATGTTGTAGATATATCTGAAAACAACATGGTAGAACTTGTGCGAGATATACGAAGCTCTTTCGGCTACATAGATGGAGAGTTTGCTACTTTTGCACTTGATATCGGAAGTATTGAGTATGATGCTTTTGTAAAATCAGATGGGAAGTATGACTATGTTCTAAATCTTTCAGCTCTTAAGCATGTGCGAAGCGAAAAAGATCCTTTTACTTTGATGAGAATGGTAGAGGTAAATATAGAAAATACAGATAAAACTATTGCTCAGTCTATAGAGAACGGTGCAAAGAAATACTTTTGTGTATCTACTGACAAAGCGGCAAATCCTGTT
>JALSPX010000092.1 GCA_026985755.1 Sulfurovum sp.
CACCAGAGTGTACACGACTTGGCACGAGGTAGTCTCTGGCACCTTCTGGTGTAGATTTGGTAATGATAGGCGTTTCTACTTCGAGAAAATCTAACTCATCAAGAGCATTACGTGCAGCGATCGTCGCTTTAGAGCGTAGCTTGAAAATATCGTAAGCTTTTTGCGTACGTAACTCTAGGTAACGGTATTTGAGTTTTATCTCTTCATTTACTTTGTCATCATTCAAATCAAAAGGCATAGGCTTAGAACGGTTTTCTATGACAAGGTTACTTACCACCATCTCAACTTTACCCGTTTTGAGTTTAGGGTTTTCAAGTCCTTCACCCCTAGCACGCATCTTACCAGTGGCAACCAGTACAAACTGATCACGTACCTCTTCAGCAAGCTTGTGTGCTTCTGCATTGTCTGCAGGGTCACAGACCAGTTGGATGACTTCGTCTTTGTCTCGCAAGTCAATAAAGATAAGTCCACCATGGTCTCTACGGCTAGATACCCAACCTGCTACGGTGATTTTCTGTCCGATATGTTCTTCGTTTACTTCTGCACAATAATGTGTTCTCATATACGCGTTCCTCTATATAATATGGTCGCGATTATAGCTAAAAGTTGTTTAAGGGTTGGGGGTATTTACTTGGTGCGGTCATAATCATTGTATGATATCAAGTTAGCATATTTTTTATCTACAAAGCAATTTTATGCTATCCTACATATAGTAGTTATTTTCTAAATTAGGAAAAATATGTGTAGTAAGCAATTTAAACAAATAAAGAAGCTAAGTTTTATCTTCAAGTTCAATATCTCTAAACTACCTGTTTATTAAGCTAATGATATTTTTAGAAAAGCTAATTAAAAAAATCAATACCATTATATTTATGTTCACCATTGGCATATTTATGCTCTCTTTTTATTTCGTTTATTCCCTCCATATTAGTTACACACAAAAAGATGCGATACAATCGCTAAATAATGCCTTACTTTTAACCAAAAATATGCTGGAAGAAGAACAACAACGCGCACTATCTCTCTCTTTACTACTTGCGGAAGACAAAACCTTTTTAAAATATTACAATGAAAATCAAAGAAAAAAAGTTTTTGAAATTATTAATGAAAAAATTCATAGTTTGGAAATACTTCAAGGTTATCATTTTGAAGTGCAAGTGCATGATAAAAACCTGCATACATATTTAAGAAGTTGGGATTATAGTATTAAAGATATGCCATTGGCTTCTTTTAGAGAAGGGTTGGTTATGGTAAAAAACAGTCAAAAACCAATGGTCTCTATAGAGGTAGGAAAAAGATTAAATATTAAAGCAATTTCGCCTATTTTAGAAGGAAATAACTTTATGGGTTCTATAGAAGTGATAGAAGGCTTTGAACATCTACAAGAAAAACTTTTGGAACAAGGATATGATGTTTTTATTTTATTGGACAAAAAATATCTCTCTATTGCCACCACGTTAAAACAAAATCCCGTGTTGCAAAACAAATATGTTTTAGTCAATACAACGACCAATAAAAAGAGTTATGACCGACTACAAAAAGCCAACCTATCAAGCCTGGGAAGTTACGGCTACTTTTCTTCTGTGGGGTATGCTTTTGGTTATTTTGCACTTAAAAATTATCATAATGAAAAACTTGGCTATTGCATAGTGGGTAAAAAGAAAGACGTTTCTCTCTCTTCATTTCATCAGGAAAGTACGCCCATAGAGTCCAATAGTACGGGAGTAATCATACGATGAAAATACTTTTACTAGAAGATGAGATTGATTACAAAGAGACCATACATGAATATTTGGAATCCTTGGGCTATGACGTAGAGAGTTTTGAAAATGGTGATGAAGCACTCAATGCGATTCACTTTAAAAGTTATCATTTACTTTTACTAGATATTCGTGTACCAGGTACCAATGGATATGATATAGTCAAAACTATCAGAGCAGCAGGTGATGATACCCCTGTGATTTTCATGACCTCACTAACCGATATAGACAATTTAAGTATTGGCTATGAATTAGGCTGCAATGACTACATTCGAAAACCTTTTGCATCCAAAGAGTTAAAATATCGTGTGGAGCAAGTACTAAAACTTTTTTATTTTCATGAGATTAAAAAGCATATTGCATTGCAGGGTGACTTTATGTATGATGTAGAAGAGGGAAGTTTATCACGTAGCGGAAAACCAATCTCTTTTACACCTAAAGAGCAAAAAGTATTAGAGTATTTTATATTGAATGTAGGGCAATTTGTTACGGCAAATAAGCTCTGGGAAGAGATATGGGAATATAAGATGGTGACAGAAGCAGATATACGTATGGTTATAAAGAGAATCAGAGACAAAACCAGTAAAAAATTGATTATAAACAAAAGAGGGTATGGGTATAAAATTGATAGAAAAAGATAAACGTTATATCTATACACTAGCATTTTTATATTCAATGCTGGTGATTATTGTCGTGAGCATTCCTGCCTATTTTTATATTAATATTGAGAAAAGAAGTTATAAAGAGAACCAAATACAAAACTTGGAACATTATGCTTATGGCATTGAAAAATCTATTTATGATTTTTCACGTACCCATCAAAATAGTTATGATTTCCCCAGATCACTTTTTTATAATGCATACCTATATGATAAACATGGTAAAAAAATATTTGGTACAGATAACAGTGCATATACATTAGAAGATTATGAGCAGCGTATGCCCCATATTATTAGTAGAAGTATTACACTCAACCCCAATCGATTAAATGCCTCAAAAATGGTAATTACACAAAAATTTTCATATAATGAAATTTACTATAAAGCATTGATTAGTGCACTTTTTTTAGGTACTATCATCTTTTTTATGACACTTTTTTTTATTAGAATTAGTATGAAACCACTCGAACGTGTCAATCGTTATCTCAATATATTTTTTAATGATGCCATGCATGAACTCAAAACCCCTTTGGGTGTAATGCAACTTAATCTTGAAATCTTGAAATCCAAAGAAAATACTAAGGTACTCAAACGCCTTTTTAACAGTATGCAAAATATGAGCCTGATTTATGAAGATATAGAATACCATATCAAACATACACATGTGACCTATACACCAGAGAAGATAGACTTCAGCTATTTTTTAAAAGAGCGCGTAGATGTATTTCGAGATTTAGCCTCTGTGAAAAACATTGTGATAGAAGAGTCTCTTGAAGAAGATATCAATGTGCTGATAAATAGGGTAGAACTGCAACGTATTATTGACAATACCCTTTCAAATGCTATTAAGTATTCGGATAAACATACAACGATTCACGTTTTACTGCAAACAAAAGAAGAAAGTATACTTTTTTCTGTCCGTGATGAGGGGGTAGGTATCAAAGATACTAAGAAAATATTTGAACGCTATAAACGTGAAGATACAGTCAAAGGTGGCTTTGGTATAGGACTAAGTATTGTCAAATATATTTGTGATAAAAATAATATTGAGATTGAGGTAGCTACAAAAAGAAATCATGGTAGTACCTTTAGCTACTTATTTACGCCCATACACAAAAAAGTTACATAAAAGTTACAAAGCATATGTTACGCTTTTTCATTACAGTTGAAGGAGTAATACATGAAATTAAAAAAATTAAATCACTCATTGGTAGTGTTGGGGTTATTGGCATGCGTAGGGACAAGTGGTATGGCAGCAGATTTTCCAAAGGCTGCACCAAAAGCATATCCTGATGGAGAAC
>JALSPX010000093.1 GCA_026985755.1 Sulfurovum sp.
AGAGGACATAATGTCCTGCTATTTTAGGAGTAAATCATGGAAGTAAAGAAAAAGTTACTAGATATAGTTCGTGACAAAATACGTTTCAAGCACTATAGTATTAAAACCGAAAAGTCTTATGTAGGTTGGATAAAGCACTACATATTTTACCACAACAAAAAACACCCCATAGAAATGGCTAAACCAGAGATAGAACAGTTTTTGACACACCTTGCTGTAGAGAGAAAAGTATCGCCATCAACACAGAACCAAGCATTTTCTGCTTTACTCTTTTTATATAAAGAGGTATTGGGTATAGATATGAGTATGTGGAACATACAGGCTCTGAGAGCCCAAGAGAGAAAACACATTCCACAAGTACTTACCAAAGAAGAAGTTAAAAAAGTGATAGATAACTTGACAGGTACTTATCAACTCATAGTCTATTTGATGTATGGATGTGGTTTACGTATGAGTGAAGCATTGAATATACGTATAAAAGACATAGATTTGCCGTGAACGAAGTGAGGAAATGCCCTTGGGGTATGGGTTTGATAAAGTCTATATTTGGGACAGTAAAAGTCTCAAGGACAGAACTGTGCCATTGCCCCAAGTGATAAAGCAGAGACTCAAGGCACAAGTAGAATATGTGGAAGGCATACACACTAAAGATGTAGCAGATGGTTATGGGTCTGTGTATATGCCGTATGCACTTGAACGCAAATACCCTCACGCTAAGTATGAAACCAAATGGCAATTTTTGTTTCCTATGAAGTCTGTGGCAAAAGACCCTAGAAGTGAAGTAATACGCAGACATCATGTGCATGAAAAGACATTGGGACGTAACATAAAACAAGCAGCCATTAAAGCAAATGTGCATAAACGTGTGACATCACATATATTTAGACACTCTTATGCCACACACCTTTTGCAGAGTGGTATAGACCTAAGAAGTATTCAAGAGTTATTGGGGCATAAATCTGTGGAGACCACTATGGTCTATACCCATGTGGTAGCCGAGATGAACAAGGGTAGGGTGGCTAGTCCTTTGGATATGTAATAAGACTTTATGGTGTACAGCTACCCTCAAACTCAGGCACCACCATCTCCAAATAAGAAACCTCTTTCAAAATATCTTGACGAAACTTGTCAAGCGGAGAGCGTATGGAATAATATGCCCAGCGTCCTTTGCGTTCTACACGTAAGAAGCCTGCTTCTTTGAGTATCTTGAGGTGGCGAGAGATGCGAGACTGTATCATCCCGAAGGCTGACTCTATGTCACAGACACACACTGCACCGTTGATGTCTATGAAGCGTAATATGCTTAGGCGTGTTTCATCGTTGAGTGCGCCAATGGTTTTTAAAAATGTTTGCATAGATGAATCATCCATATTATTTAATTTGAAAACGCATCATCCACTATCTGACAAAGTGTATGCCCAAAGAGTATATGCATCTCTTGGATGCGTGGGGTGTCATCCGAGGGTACTACGAGGTTTACGTCGCAGAGTTCGTTCATTTTCCCTCCATCTCGTCCTGAGAGTCCAAGTGTGACACAGCCTAATGCTTTTGCTGTAGTAAGTGCCGAGATGATGTTGTCTGAGTTTCCAGAGGTGGAGATGCCTATGAGTAGGTCGCCTTTGTTTGCCAATGCTTTCACTTGGCGGTCAAAGACTTTGGCGTAGCCGTAGTCGTTACTGATGGCAGTCAGCGCAGAGGTATCCGTAGTCAAAGCAATAGCAGGCAAGCCACGGCGTTCAGACTTATAGCGTCCTGTGAGTTCTGCTGCGATGTGCTGTGCGTCTGCTGCAGAACCGCCATTACCACAGAGAAGAACTTTGTTCCCACATTTAAGTGTCTCTACTATGAGATTAGATGCTTCTTCAAGTGAAGTTTCCATGCTTCCCATGACAGCCTGTATGGTTTGTAAATGTGCTTCAAATTCTTTGGCTATGGTTTCATTAACACTTGTCATTTTGTATCCGTTCTATGGTTTTTGTGGTGCTTTTTCCTTCTACAAACTCAACTAAGCGAAGTTCATCAGCAATGTCTTGTCCGACTACCTCTTTGCCTGCATAGTCTCCACCTTTTACCAAGATGTGTGGCTGTACTGCTTTGATAAGTTCATACGGTGTGTCGTCGTAAAACTTCACTACATAATCTACTGCTTCCAAAGAAGCCAAGATGTAGGCTCTGTCATCTTCGGTATTTACAGGACGGCTTGCACCTTTGAGTCTGCGTACACTCTCGTCTGAATTGAGACCCAAGATGAGTACATCGCCATAACTTTTAGCCTCTTCTAGGTACTTCACATGCCCTACATGCAAGATGTCAAAACAGCCGTTGGTAAAGACCACTTTTTTACCACGCTTTTTGAGTTCGGCAGAAAGTAGGGTTATCTCATCTAGTGTTTTGATATGTGAGTTAGAAGTAGATTTGTTCAAGCTGGACTCATACTCTATAATCTCGTTGAGTGAGGCAGTGGCAGAACCTATCTTACCTACCACCACACCTGCAGCAAGGTTTGCAAACTTCACTGAGGCATCGATGTCATAGCCTGAAGCGAGGGCAAAACCAAGTGAAGCGATGACGGTATCACCCGCACCTGTTACATCAAACACTTCACGTGCTACAGTAGGGTGGGTACGTAGACTTTCGTCAAAAAGGGCGATGCCTTCTTCGCTGAGTGTGATAAGTGAGATGTCTAAGGCACATTGTTCTTTTATCTTCGTGATGGCAGTGCGTAAGCTATCTATATCTACAATGTCTATGCCTGAGGCTTCTATGGCTTCTTTTTTGTTAGGTGTGAGGAGTGTAGCACCTTTGTATTTGCTAAAGTCTGCACCTTTAGGGTCTACAAGTATTTTTTTGCCTGCATCTTTACACAAGGTTATGAGTGACTGAGTCAGTGTGGATGTGAGTACACCTTTACCATAGTCAGAGAGTATCACCATGTCAAACTTAGCTAACTCTGTTTTAAACCTTGCGACGATTTGTGCTTCTTGCTCTTCTTTTATGGGGTTTGTGGTTTCTTTGTCATAGCGTAAGACTTGCTGTTGCGAAGCGATGATACGGCTTTTTTTAGAGGTACTACGGTTGGCTTGCACGATGAGCCCAGAGCTAGAGACTTTCGCGTGCGTGAGTAGGGCTTTAAGCTCTTTGGCATTTTCATCATCGCCGATAACAGAAATAACATCTACCTCTGCACCTAAGTCTATGAGGTTATGAATGACATTACCCGCACCACCCAGTACAGAAGTCTCTTTTTCTATCGAGACTATCTGCACAGGTGCCTCAGGAGAGATACGCTCACACTTGCCCCATAGGTAGTGGTCTATCATCAAATCACCGACTACTAAAATCTTTGGGGTTTTGTCTCTGAGTGCTATCATGCCTTGCCTTTAGGAAATATTGAACTTATTATACTAACTTTTTTTAGAAACTAAAAGGAATAACCCCAAAGAAATTGCTGACACCATGATGATGGAAGCCCCAGAGGTTAAGTTATAGGTATAGGACATCCATAACCCCACAAGGGTAAAGAGTGTTGCAATAGCCCCAGAGAGGAACATCATTGTAAAGAGGCTGTTAGAAAGCTTCTCTGCGATGTACACAGGGATAGTCAGCATTGCTATGACCAAGATGAGTCCTACAACCTTAATAGCGATAACCACAGTGAGTGCAGAGAGTACGAGTATAAGAGTATAGAAAAATCGTACATTTACCCCACGCAAA
>JALSPX010000094.1 GCA_026985755.1 Sulfurovum sp.
ATTGGTAAAGACACCTAGGATATCTCCATCATTGGCAATAAAACTAGTAATGAACCACCAAGAAGCAGGTAAAAGTGCTATAAAAATACCCCATAGCCATATTTTTTTATCATATTGATAGATGGTATGACGCTTATAGACTACTGTCCACACAAGTGTAATAAAGGCAATAGCCCATAGATGTTGCCTTGCTGTTACAGCCAATCCTGCAAAAAAGAAGAGCATTAAAAAGCCCTTGATATCATCTTTACCTGACACAAATGCACCTACGCTCATACCAAAAAGTAAGGCAGTGAGTATGGTTCCTACATCAGAGTTAACATAAGAGAGGATAAAGAGTGTCTGAGGAAACAATCCGGCAAGTAATAAAAATCCAGAGAGTCTATTTTTTTTATACAGAAGTGTTGCTAAGAAAAGATAGAGTATGAGCAGTAAAAATGAACCTAGTCTATGGAAGCCAAAGAGCTTATAGCTCAATCCATGCAACCAGTAAACTATCGAGCCGCCAGCACTATAAGAAACCCCATAAGCATTTCTCACGACTTCTGTAGAATCCCAACGAGGCCAAGAGAGATGCGTAGCAATATAATCTGCCATAGAGAGATGCATTAGTTCATCTGGCCCCCCAAAAGGATAACTGTAGGGAATATGCCATAGGAGTAATTGTCCTAATACAAAATAGACAAGAATAAGCAGTATAAATAATCTATCAAGATAGACAGAGTCATCGCTTAAAAAATGTTGTAGTTTTTTGACGTATTTGTTCATACGAGTAGATTAACCATGATATTTTTCAAGATACCAATCTATCGTTTTGACAATGCCTGTATCAAAATTTTCATCTGCTTTCCAGCCAAGTTCATTTTCAAGTTTGGTCGCATCTATAGCGTAACGTCTATCATGTCCTGCTCTATCTTCTACAAAAGTAATGAGCTCTTTATAAGATTTTTCAGTTGGTACTTTTTTATCTAAAATCGTACAGATAGTATCTACTATTTGTAAATTGGTTCTTTCGTTTCGTCCACCGATATTATAGACATTAGCCTCTTTACCTGTGTGATAGACAAGGTCAATTCCTTTACAATGGTCAAGTACATAAAGCCAGTCACGTATATTTTTACCGTCACCATAGATAGGAATACTCTCTCCAGCTAAAGCCTTTCGAATAATGGTTGGGATAAGTTTTTCATCATGTTGCTTTGGCCCATAATTGTTAGAACAGTTGGTAATGACTGTATTCATACCATAGGTTTCTTGGTAGCTTCTGACAATCATATCGCTAGAAGCTTTTGAGGCAGAATAGGGCGAATTGGGTGCATAAGGTGTCTCCTCTGTAAAAAGGTCAGTCTCGTTTAGGGTACCATAGACTTCATCTGTAGAGATATGATGAAAACGACACCCCTCATACTCCTTTTTAAAAGTAAATGGTTTTTCCATCCATTTTTTGTAGGCAACATCAAGGAGCATAAAGGTACCATTGACATTTGTCTCTATAAAGACACCAGGATTTTTGATAGAGTTATCGACATGGCTTTCTGCAGCAAAGTGTATGACGCCTTGTATGTCATACTCATTAAAAATAAACTCTACCAAATCACGGTTACAAATGTCCCCTTTAATAAATTTATAATTAGGATTAGACTCACACTCTTTGAGGTTTTGCAAATCACCAGCATAGGTAAGTAAATCTAGGTTCACAATAAAATAATCTTTATATTTATCTAAAAAATAGGGTACAAAATTTGACCCTATAAATCCTGCACATCCTGTAACTAAAATACTTTTCTTCATGTTTTCCCCTTCTCTTTTGGTCAGATATATTTATAAAATAGATTCGTTTGCACGTTTGATGAGGTATTGACCATATTGATTCTTTTTCAGGGGTTCAGCAAGCTCTAAAAGTTTTTCTTTAGAGATATATCCCATTTCATAAGCAATCTCTTCTATACATGCTACTTTGAGTCCTTGTCTATTCTCTATGGTTTGAATAAAATTAGAAGCTTCGAGTAGGCTTTCGTGTGTACCTGTATCGAGCCATGCAAATCCTCTACCCATCAGTTCAACCTTGAGGCGTGATTGGGCTAGATAGTCTTGGTTGAGTGTGGTGATTTCAAGCTCACCACGGTCTGATGGTTTCACTTCTTTTGCCTTTTGTACCACATCATTTGGATAAAAATAGAGTCCCACTACTGCATAAGAGCTTTTAGGTTGTGTAGGTTTTTCCTCTAGGGATGTGACATTACCATCTGCATCAAATCCTGCAACACCATAGCGTTCAGGATCTTTGACGTAGTATCCAAAGACTGTTGCATCACCATTTTTGGCATTTTTAACAGAAGTTGATAGTAGCTCAGACATACCATGACCATAGAAGATATTGTCCCCTAATACTAAGCATACATCTTCATTCCCAATAAACGATTCTCCTAAGATAAACGCTTGTGCCAATCCATCTGGACTCGGCTGTACAATATACTCAAAATGCATACCAATATCACTACCGTCCCCTAAAAGTTCTTTAAAGCGTGGTAGATCTGCTGGAGTAGAGATAATGAGCACCTCTTTAATACCTGAGAGCATGAGCACAGAAAGGGGGTAGTATATCATTGGTTTATCATAAATGGGTGCGAGCTGTTTGGATATACCTTTGGTGATAGGGTATAGCCTTGTGCCACTACCTCCTGCTAAAATGATACCTTTCATTACTTCTCCTTTTTGATATTTGTATAAAAATAGTTGGTTGCTGCAACAAATCCATCTATAGAACCACAGTCAAAGCGTTTGCCTTTAAATTTATAGGCAATCACTTTACCCTGTTTGGCTTGCTCAAGCAGTGCATCAGTAATTTGAATCTCTCCACCTTTGCCAGGAGTGGTTTTACGTAAAATATCAAAAATATCGGGTGTTAGTATATACCGCCCTATAATTGCCATAGTGCTAGGTGCATTTTTGGGGTCTGGTTTTTCAATCATGTCAGTGACTCTATAGGTATCATCTGTCTCATCTACTAAGTTTCCTGCTACTATGCCATACTTGTGCGTCTCGTGGCTTTCAATCTCTTCTATAGCAACAATAGAACATTGGTACTTTTCGTATACCTCTATCATCTGCTTGAGTACAGAGTCACCCTCATGTGAGCAGAGGTCATCCGCAAGAAGTACAGCAAAGGGCTCTTTCCCAATAAGCGTCTCTCCGGTGAGTATAGCATCTCCCAAGCCTTTCATTTCGACTTGTCTAGTGTAAGAAAATGTGCAGCCAGATATGAGAGAACGAATTTCTTTAAGTAGATTTTCTTTCTCTCCACCTTTGATTTGATGTTCAAGTTCATAAGAGATGTCAAAATGATCTTCTATGGCACGTTTTCCACGTCCTGTAACGATTGCCATGGTATGAATGCCGGCATCTACAGCCTCCTCAACACCATATTGAATGAGAGGTTTGGTAAGAATAGGAAGCATCTCTTTGGGCGTAGCCTTGGTTGCAGGAAGAAAACGGGTACCATACCCAGCAGCAGGAAAAAGACATTTTTGAATCATAAATTACTCGCTTTTTTAAATTGAACTCTCTGAATAACCTAAACATTCACAATGGGTTTTGCAAATGTAAGATTGCGTTTGCAAAGCCCACCCTTTGGGCATCACTAGCTTTCGCCTATGCGTTGTTACTCTTTCTCACCTTAGC
>JALSPX010000095.1 GCA_026985755.1 Sulfurovum sp.
ACCTTTAAATACTTTTTTATAGTATCCACTAAGAGAGCTTATTATAATCCCTTTTTTCGTACTTGATGCATGGATAAATTTACCATCTTCAAGATAAACTCCTACATGAGTAATAGGGATACCTCTTTTTTTGTCTGTATTAAAGAAAAGGAGATCTCCTTTTTTAAGCTCATCCTTTACAAAAATACTACCACGCCATTTATACTGTTGGTATGCTGTCCTTGGAAGATTAACCCCAATTTTTTTGTAGATAAATTGTGTATATCCAGAGCAGTCCATACCTTTACTTGGTGATGTACCGCCCCAGGTATATTTACCTCCTAAATACTTCTTAGCCAGAGCTTCAACATTTTTACCTGTTGAGGAAGTACCTATCTTGTAATATTTAGAGATTTTAGTACCAAAGGCATCTCTAAATTCTACCTTATTTTTGGCATAGGCTAGAGCATTTTTTACTCCACCCAGATGTGCTGCCATAAGTAACCCTTTTAATATCTGCTTATCATTTAAATTAACACCTGCCTTGACTATCTTTTTGTAATTTATGGCTAAAAGCTGATCCATAGCCCTTTCTTGGAGTGCTTCACTGGCTAAAAAAGCTTTTTTACCACCTTTTATAGTCCAATTTGAGGGGTTAGCCAAAAAGGTTTTTTGTGTTAATCCGTTTCTCCAGACTACTTTTTGTTTAGATCCCTCTCTTGATAAAAAAATAGCTCTAGTGTATCGATCTCTTTTTACCAATTTTACATCAACTAAAGCTGATGATCCAAACTGGTATCTTCCTAAAAATCCTCTGGAGTTCTCTGCTTTGAGATCCCCTTTGCTTTTTGACTCTGTCATCGCTATAAGCTTTTTAATTTCCCTATAGTCCTGTTTTGACAAATCAGCATATACCAAATTTACCAATAATACAAAAAAGAGGATGGTTTTTTTCATAGACTACTCTTTACCGTGTGATGCAAAGATCAAGAATTGACTTAAAACTTCAAAACCACTCTCATTAGTATTTCCTGCTCTCTCTATAACTAAAAGCTCTTGTTCTGGAGGAAATGACATAGGAAAACTACCTATCTTATCAGCATTGGTAGTTTCACAAGAGTAGTTTTTAACGCCGTTTCCCTCTCCTGTATAATTACAAGAGAGATCTACTCCTTTAGTTCCTGCTGATACAATTGCTACAACATTTTTAACCACCGCAGTATTATTGGTAATTTCAAGTTGTCCGTAACCTTTGGTATTTTTTTGCCACTTTACCATAAAAGCTGTTTGATTAGACTCTATATTTACTGTAGAGAGGGTATCTGTTGTCGTTCCCTCATTATTGGTGTCCTTTGGATCTTCTACTCTTATACAACCGCTTAAAAGTAAAATTACAAGAGGAAACATAATTATTAGTTTTTTCATGTTTTTTCCTTAATTAACTGATACTACTGGAGAGAGGGCAGGAGATAAATCTTTGCCGTTTCTATAATTTTGATTGCCATATGAAGCTCCTCTATCGTAAGTGCTGCCATCCGTAACACTTTGATGGTTGGGAGAACTAGGTAAATTTCTATCTATAACCCCCATTTTTGGTGCCTCGTAGTTAAGAGGATCCAATATAATATCTTTTGTTACAAAAATATTAAATCTGTATCCAGGGCGGATTGTGATAGTTGGAGCAATTCCTAATTGCTTTGCAATCATTTTGGATGCAGCTTTTTCTATAGCTGTTTCTCTTCTCTGGGTATCTGTATTTTCAGACTTAATAACCAGTTCTCCGTTATTTACCGTAATATCCCCATTAAGCACTGTTAGCAATAGAGCAGAGCCAAATATCCTAAAGTAATGATGATCTACTTGATCTTCAAACCCTGCATATCCCTCTTGGTCTGTTCCATTCATCGCTCCAAGATTAACTGTAGAACCATCTGGAAAAACCAATCTTTGCCAGATGATCAACGCCCTATCTTGTCCATATGAAACATTAGCCGAGTATTTTCCAACAATTTTAGTGCCTTGCGGTATCAATAAATACTCACCTGTAGCAGTGTCATAGACATTTTCTCTAACCTGCCCTATAATCCGACCAGGTAGATCCGAATTAATACCACTAAGAAGTACACCGGGTATCAAAGTACCTGTTTTGATCTCGTAAGGTGAGAGTTGCTTTGTCTTCTTTGAGTTTAAATAATCAAAACTTTCTTTTTGCTTCAAAAAAGGAAAGTTTTTATCTTGATTATTTGGCTCTTTAGATCCCCTACCTACTGCACTTTTTAAGGCGTTCATCATTTCAAATATCTCTCTGCCAGACTTTGGAGGCTTTGCACTTGCCGCTGCTCCTAACATAGCCAAAGGGTTAATTCCATTCATACCACTCAAAGCATTTGTACCACTATTCATTGAAGCAGCAACTTTAATTTTAGTTGGTGCGGTAATAGCAGCTTGGTAAAGCTTCATTTTAAGCTTTTCTAGTTCTAACTTTTGGTTATCTATCTCTGCTGTAATATTTTTATCGGAAAGAGCAGAACCAAGATTATTTTGTGCTGCTGGAGCAGGTAACGGAGCAGGGCTTTTAGGATCTGCTTTTTTGGGTTGATCCCTTTTCATTTTCATCTTATCTCTAAGAGATTGTTGATAAAGATCGTTTAGCATAGTATTAGCAAATTTCTCTCCATCGTCTACCTTAGTAATTTTTACTTTTTCACCCTTTTGGATCTCTCCTCTTTTCATCGTTGCATATCCAAGTCCAAGAACTAAGATTATGACTACACCCCCAACCAATAGGATAGGTACCTTATTGAGTTTCTTAACTCCAGAGTCAAGTTTGGTTATTTTACCAACACCAGACGGAGAAACATTAGGATCTAATTTATTATCACTCATATTTATCTCCTTACAACTATTACATAATCAGCCGATACAAAACCGCTATAATTTTTTAACTTATACCAGTATTCAGATTGACTATTTATAACCTTTTTTGAGACTTTCAAATAGGTACCTTTTTTATATGTTCTCAAAATCTTTGAGTGAATATTTGGCTCTTTACGCACATTTAAAGAGGTTGCTATAATTCTAGCCAAAAATCCTCCTGTACTTCTAGCTCTGCTTAAGGAAGATCTTGAAGATGATTTTAAAAAGCTAAATTGCTTATAAGGAGGAGTGCTAGATAGCCCTCTTACTGTAAAAGGTGTAACTGGAACATATCTACTACCAACTTTTTTATAAAGTCTGCTTATTGTGGCGTTGTCAATCACAAAAGTAGCTCTTACTGTTTGTGTTCCTATATAATCAATCTTCCACGCAAAGGGAATATAGGGTGTAACTGATTTTTCATCATAAGTGATCCCATATCCAACACCTCTAAATTTCTGCTCGAATAGATCCGAAAAGGCTTTAGTTGCAGGAGTAAATTTAGTATCTATATAAAATTGTGTTCTAGCAGGCGGATAATACCCACGAACAAAATTCAATATATCCGTAACAATTACTCTATCTCTTTGTGATTCAACATTCTTTACATTGCTTACAGATACATAGTAAGGAATAGTTGCACACCCAGAGAAGAAAAACATTACACCAATAAAAAGTAATAGTTTTTTCATTTAATACTCCTCTGAATTTCTAGTATTTAAAATATCCAAAGCATTAGATCTATATCGTCTATTAATCTTTTGGATTACAATCTTCTCTTGATCTGAACCTACACCTACAATCAATACTGCCTCATCAAAAAGCTTATCAACAATGTATCGATCTCCTTTTAGACGATAATTTACCAAGTTCTTATTGTTATGGCTATCAAGCACCATCAAAACTGGGGCTTCTTTAAATTGCATATTCTTAGGCATCTGAATATATGTTTTTACCCCATCGTTATAAACTCTTAAAGGCTTCCATGATGCAGATCCTTCAACCCTATAGTTAAAATCAAGTGATGATACATTTCTTAGTTTCGCACCAGGGGCAGGGCTAAACTGTTTTGCTTCATTCTGTTTTTTCATGTAGTTTTGATACATATCCCAATGAGCATTAATCTCATCTGCATATCTAAACCCAATGATAGGCATATATGCTTTTTTACGAGAGATAAGATTAAGGTGATAAGTTCTCCTGTTTGTAAATATTGCTAGAGTTGTTCTAAGACCAACATCTGTAGGTTTAACAATTACATGAGATACCTCATTAGGGGCTTCTCCAGAGATTGACGGAGAAATCATCCATCTTACAGTATCCCCTATCTGTACCTCTCTGATTTTTTCTCCAGGTTGCAACTCTATATCTGTTATACGAAGAGGGGCAGCCACAATCCTTGGCATAGTGGCACCATAAAGAAAGGTTACTTTACCATCTTTGCCTATAAATGACTTATTTCCATTGTTCATCCACTTTTTAGCCAATTTTAGAGAATGGTACTCTCTTTTGCTAAGTTTTGGGTTATCATCCGATAGATAATTATCCGCATAGACCGCAGAGGATCCCAAGAGTGCCAATGTAAGTAGTAGTTTATTCATATTTAATCCTTATTTGATGATTTTAGAGAAGCTAAACTTTGTGATGTAAAGCCCTATAGGGTTTTTCAATATATCCGCTTCACTTTTTGGAGGAACTATCAACACAGTAGCAGAGGCCCTGTAGTTATCGGTTCTTAGTTTGTTTCCTCTTTTGTCGAAAATATTCTCATACCAATCTATCTGCCAAGTATTATCATTAATTGGCACAATGGAGTCTATTTTCACATTTACTATTTCACTGTCAAGACGCTCAAAAGGAGAGTTCTCTTTAAAATAGTTATTAACTATGTTAAAGGCAGGGTATGATGGAGAAAGATAACGATAAGTTTTAAGAACCACTTCTTTCTGAACAACAGGATCTCCGTATATAGTTTTAAAGTCTGTAACAAACTCTGCCAAACTATATTTAATAACTTTAGGATCGTTATAAGTTGTTTGTTGAGCAGGTCCGCTTGCCACGCTATTACCAAGCTTATCCACTTGAACAACATAAGGAATAAGTTTGTTTTGTGATCCTATATATGCAAGTCCGATGGTGGATACCAAAGCTATTAAAATAGAAATAAAGGTAATTATTTTCCAAACAAAAGCCTGTTTAATATAACTACCATATCGTTCATTCCATTCTCTTTTACCATCAAAGTAAGCAGTATATTTACTCTCTTCCTTTGTGATGTTTTCTTTTACTTTTGGCATTAAAGCCCTCCTTGTTTTTACAATATTATTATATCCTAACAATTCTTAAAAGTTCCTAACTTTTCTTAATTCTTAGGATAAACGCTTTACTTATCTTTTTTTGTAATGTTTGCTTCTCTTCTAATAGTCTCATTTAATGAACCTCTTTTATCATTAAGCTTCATCATTTTCTCCAGGTACGCCAGAGATATAATCTGAGGTTCCTCCATCCGAGATAGACCCCTCAAGATTATCTCCTGTATCGGACTGATCCTCTTTATCGTAAGCATCTGCATTGGTATCCGTAGAAGCTGCAAAAGCCACACCTGCCAGTTTCCCAGATTTTTGTCCTGCTCTGGAGTTAGATCCAATAGCACCTTTAATGGCTCCAGAGGTGGCACCCATTGCCGCACCTGCTGCCATTGCCCCACCGTACCTAGCTGTAGTGGCAGCAGCTTTTTTGGCACTATTCATAAAGTTTCCTAGCTTACTGGTGCCCTTGCCGCTTTGTTCCGATGTTTGACTGCTTGATGCCATGCTGCCGCTTGAACTGTTGCCACCTTTGGAACTCTCTGGCATAGATGCAGCGGCAGCCATCTTAACTTGACTGATTGCAGCCGCTCCGCCTCCTATGGCTCCAGAAGCGGCACTTTGAGCTGTAGATGCCATCTTCCCGCCAAGATAGTTATTTTCTCCACCACCGTGACCCGTGAAGTAGCTATCTACCCATCCGTCAATACCAAGGCTAAATCCCCACATGATGATACTTGTAATGCCGAGTATCAATAGATTTATGGGATTATTGATACCGTTTGCCAAAGAGTTATTGATAAGCGTAAATGTAACACCGACTACTAGCATCATAGTCATCCATTTAGCGCCTTGTTTTGTAATATTGATAATGGCATTAAACGCCCATTGTCTTGTAAAGGCAAAGGATCCAAAACCAAGCCAAAAAACACCAACATAAAGGCTAAAGAGGAAGAAGATGTAATACTGCAATGCACGACCGACCATAAGTGAAATAAAGATTGTGGTGATTACGGCAAAAATAAGTAACAAAATACTGTCACCCAATCCTCTCCATCCGTTATCATCTACCTTTTCCCAGAGATGACCCCAGAACTTACCGACATTATCCATTACTGCATCGAGTGACGGGGTAGTGCCTCCGTTGGCTTTATCTGCAAGAGCGTTAAATCCGTTATAGATATTTTTCATCCAGTCAGGGTTGATGAAAAACGCCTTGAAAAGCAGCAGTAGCAACATCATTTGGATTAGTTTTGCAAATATGCCGCCTATCTCCAGTTCATTACGCACCGCTGCCAATCCGAACACAATCACCATATCGATAATAGCCAGGGCGTAAAATATATATTGTGCCGCGGCTTTAATCGGTCCGTAAAAGACTGCAATACTACTATCAAGCTGATCTTGTATATTGCCTATCACGCCACCAAGAGCATTGGCATTGGCAACACTAGAAGCAAGAAGCAGCAGAGCGATAATCAACCCGATTTTTTTCATTGGATCTGTCTCGTATTCTTTCTATATTTGCTTGGATCCTCTTTTTTGAAAACATCTGGATTATTCCATCCGTCTTTTTTCTCTTTTTTATCAGAGCATCCAGTAGCCAGCAGTGCAAAAGCCGTAAAGCATAAAATAGTCATTGTCTTAATCTTTTTCATTTTCCGTTTCCTTTTTGTATTTTTGTTTCTGATCCTTGTTTGCTTTAAGGATCAACCGCATACCGTGTATAACCATAATCACAATAAAGAGCCATAGAGGCAAAGACCGTATCGAAAAGAGATCTTCTCCAGAGGGCAAAGCATCTGTGCCGTATTTTCTGGAGTAAATCCCCTGATAGAGTCTCTATGCTCCATTAGTGGATATACCTCGTATTCTTTTTGTATTTGCCTCCAGTAGAAAAGTCCGCTTTACCCATAAAGGCTTTTTCATGTGCTCTTTGAAGCTCCTCTTTGGTATTTTGTGCAGCGTAAAACTCTCCTTGCATATTTGCCTGTGTCATAATTGTCTGCTGTAATTTTTTTAGCGTGTGCGTTTGATGCAAAGCAATTTCATTTGCCGCTTGAATTGCAGCCTTTTGACCTACTGCACTTGACGATAATGCTTGTAGTTGCTTCATTGTGGCTTCATCATTCTTTAAGTCCTTGGCTTGAAGTCCAAAACTTTTCAAAGCTCCATTTACGGTATCTCTTGTGGAAGTTGAGAGTTTTTTGTATTGTGTTTGAAAATCAACCGCATTTTGTGAAGTAGTTTTACCTGCTGCATCTGCCAGATATTTATCATAACCCTTGAAAAGTTGATTAAATTTTGTATCATAACTAGCAGAAGAGTAATTTATACTTTCTCCAAAATCTACTATTTTTCCAAGTTCTATAAATTGTTTTTGAAATTCATTCCATTGCGTCTCTGGGAGTTTGCCGATGTTTTGAAGCATCATCTTGTATGATAGAAACTGATTCTTCATAGATTCAACTTCTTTTCTGTAATGTTCTATTGTTTTTCCCCATCGTTCAGCTTGTTTGCCATATTCTATAATTGCTTTACCAGTCTGAACTGGATCATACACTATGTCATAACCAAATAATGCGAATGATTGTGTTGTCATAAGTACCGCTGCCAAAATTGTTGAGATTGTAATTTTTTTCATGTTTTTTCCTTAATTAATTTGATCTAAATATTGTGAATAGTTCACGCCTCTTTTGTCCATCCAGGTAAACATCCAATTATCTTGATCCTCCTCTACAAGTGATTTAATCATTTTTATATCATCTTTTCCAGACGCACCAACAAAAGCTAAAGCTACATCTCCAAGGACAAGATTAAATAATCTTTTTCCCTCTGGAGACATAAAATAATATTCTCTTTTTGGGGTTGCATTTACCACAATACCAATTTGGGTATCGTTTAAGCCAAATTGTTTATAGTAATCATAAGGACCCATATTATGCTCTGTACCCTTGTTATATGCATTAGGATTAGGTAAAAGTATCTTTGTAGGGCAGGACTCCTGGAGAACATCAAGAATACCAGATGATGCAGCATCGGATAATGATTGTGTTGCCAAAACAACCGCACAGTTAGCTTTACGCAATACTTTTAACCATTCACGGATTTTATCCTTAAAAACAGGGTGTCCTAACATAATCCAAGCTTCATCAAGGATCAAGAGTGTTGGGCGACCATCAAGGGATTTTTCTATTTTATGGAATAAATACAATAATACAGGTACTAAATTTTTATCACCCAAGTTCATAAGTTCCTCAATTTCAAAAACAGAGAGATCACTTAAAGATAATGTATCCTCTTCTCCGTCTAACAAATGCCCCATAGGACCCATAAGTGTATAATGCTGTAATGCATTAGTAAGTGTTTCATCTTGGAGGTTTGAGACAAAATCTGTTAAAGATGAAGAGTCAGTAGAACGCTGTAAAGTCATAGCTTGATGTATTGCTTTTCTGTGTTCTGGCGTAACAACTACCCTCTGGAGTTCTAACATAGACTCTATCCATGTTTCCGCCCAAGCTTGATCTCCATCCGTATCAATATTAGCCAGAGGAGCAAAACTCATCTCTTGACCGTCTCCGCCAATATCATAGTGGGATCCTTTGGAGGCTAAAGTTAGAGGTAATAGTGAATTACCTTTATCGAAAGCGTAAATTTGATTATTTTGATATTTTCTAAATTGACTTACAATAAGAGCCAGTAAAGTAGATTTACCTGCTCCAGTAGGTCCAAATATCAAGGTATGACCTATATCTGCCACATGAAGATTAACTCTAAACGGTGTTGATCCATGCGACATTGTATAAAGCAACGCTGGAGATTGTGGAGGAAACTTATCCGATGGATTGTATTTATCTCCTGCCCAAATCGAAGATAAAGGCATCATGTGAGATAAGTTAAAGGTACTTATTAGAGGTCTCCTTACATTTTGAATAGTGTGTGATGGTAAACTACCTAGCCAAGCTTCAATAGCGTTTATATCCTCTATACGACCAGTAAAACCAAGGTTATTAATGATCCTAATCACTTCTTTTAGATTGTGATCCAAAACCTCTCTGTCTGTATCCATCAAGATAATATTAGAGTTATAGTAACCATACGCAAGTAGCCCAGAATTTGTCTCAGCTATTGCTTGATCTATCTCATCAACCATGCTTTGGGCGTGTTCATCTATTCTATTTGATGGGATCCCGAAGATCTGCTCTTTCCAACCTTTTACCTTTTGGAGCCACTTTCTTCTATACTTGTTAAGATCAGCCATAGCCTCATGTTGATCTCTAAAAATAAAGCGTGTATTCCAACGGTAAGTGATCTCCATATTTGATAATGTATCAAGGATATTAGGGATACTCTCTTGTGGAAAACCATCGATAGCAACCACTCCAATAAATTTATCATCTATTTTTGGTGTTACACCTCCAAAGAATTGATAACCGCCTATGTAGGTATCTAGGTAAGCATTGATTGGAGGAATATTTACAGGATGTTTTTTACCAACAAGAGCAAAGTTTAAGAACTCCATAAAATGATCTCTTACATGGACTTTGTTATACTCATCTTCAATCTCATAGGGTAACATTCTCTCAATCTTGATAATATTACTTGCCAGAGACTGGAACTCCTCAAGCTTTTCTTTGAAAAAAGCCAAAATCTTCTCCCCAAGATCTGCTTTTTTTGTGTTTCCGCTACCATCATCAAACATTAAATCAGCAACCCTGCCTTGATTTTTACTAGGAGGTTCATAAGTTAAAACGATAGTAAAAACTGTTTCATAATAATTATCGTCTGCTTTAAAAAATCTCCGTCTCTCTTCATCTATGAGACCATTGACAAGATCTTTAAAATGACATTCGGATCTATCTGGATAATCCTTAATTGGCATCCGTAAAGCATCAATATGAACTGCCCAACCTGTACCAAGTCCTGCTAAAAGATTATTCATCTTTGCAGATATATGATTTCTCTCTGTTGGAGTTGATGAGTTAATATCTGGAGCACGGTAATAAAAACCTGCTGTAAGTGATCCATTTTTGTTAAGATAAATACCCTCATCAATGATAAACCCATAATTGAGTAGATCGGGCAATGCAGCGGCACTATCTCTAAAATCTTTTAATGCTGTCATTATTTATCCCTCTTAAATGGTGTTGAATGTGCAGGGTAAAAGCCGTTATATTTCAAATGTCTAAGATAAATCTTTGACATTTGAGGATCTGCTTTAGCCATCATTCTTAAAAGTGTTGATAGGATTACCCACATGATAATACCTACAATAAATGTTTGCCATGTCATAGCAATAAATACCATCATAGCAGAGAAGAGTCCTACAAGTAGGATCAACTCTCTCTCTGCTCCCATAAGCAAATTTGGCTTATTGAGAGCAGAATGGATCTTTACTGCTTTAAGTCCATTCTGTTCCTGCATGACTACACCGAGACCAGGATAAGAGCAGATCCTATACCGAACGCTTTAGAAAGGATGTTTACCGAAAATACAATCAATGAAATAATCAATGCTAGAATAATAGTAGATTTCATAAATGTACCAATTTCTCCACCAAAGATAAGCCCTGCTCCTGCTGCAACAATAGCAATGACAGACACACCAAAGGCTACTGGACCTTTAATTGAATTTACCATTTTTGTAAGTGGACCTTCCCAGGGCATATTTGTAGTTGATGCCATAAGCTCTGGAGAGAGTATCATCATTGCTAAAATTACGAAGAGAATATATCTCCATGTCATATTTTGAGTTTCGTTTTTCATGTTTTTTCCTTAATTATAATTTGTAATGATGTAGTCTTGTTTAACTGGATCAAAGCCTTTAACTTCAATGATCTCTTTAACAATTCTACCTTTAGCAGTTTTAGTAATAAAAATTACGACATTAACTGCCTCTGCAATAAGTGTTTGCATTGGAGATGGTGTAGCTTCTGCTATAAGCTGTTCCATCCTTATCAATCCTGCCCTTGCAGAATTGGCATGAATGGTGGCTACTCCTCCGCTGTGTCCTGTGTTCCAACTTTTTAATAAATCTAGTGCCTCTTTCCCTCTAACCTCCCCTACTAAGATACGATCTGGACGCAAACGCATAGTAGCTTTAAGCAAAGAAAGCATACTTACCTTTTCAACAGACCTAAGTATCACATTATTTTTAGCCGAGCATTGGATCTCTGCCGTATCCTCTATAATTACGATCCTATCATCTGGGGTCGCTTTAACCATGCCATCTATAACCGCATTGGTTAAGGTGGTTTTACCCGAACCAGTACCCCCAACGATAAGAATATTTTTTTTGTTTTGATAGGGATCTTCTGGATTGTATATTGCTTTTTTAATGACTTCAAACTGCTCCTTTGTGATGATTTTGTTTTTTATATAATCTTCTAATGTAAAAATTTGTGTGGCTTTTTTTCTTATCGTAAAAGAGGGGCGAGACACCACAGGCGGCAGTAACCCCTCAAAGCGTGAACCGTCTATAGGTAATTCACACTCAATAATTGGATTGTCTGCGGTAACAGTAGTATCTAAATAAGATGCAATAGTGCCAAGTAAGGCTCTGGCGTTAGACTCACTTATTGTACCAACACGCTCCATAGGAGTACCGTGTTTTTCAATCCATAAGGATCCATCACTATTAAGCATAATCTCAATAACATTAGGATCTCTTAATGCTTTAAGGGCTATAGAGCCTAATTCTCTCTCTATTTTTTTAATTAATCGCTCCTGGGTAGGAGTTAGAATTGTATTCGTTATCTTGGTGTTCATTATTGCAATTCCTTTGAGTAATAAGTAAAAGATAAAGTAGTTACTTTTCTACCCTCTCTTTTAACTACTTGATATGCGGTTGTAATCGAAGTTTGTTCATTAATTTCCTTAACCGCTCTTTCTATAACAAATTTTTTTAGTGCATTAAAATTTTTATATTGATCCTTGGTTAATTCAAGTACACGCCTTAATTCAATTACCTCTATCTCAAAATAATTCTTATTTAATCTAAGGAGATAATTAAGTATTAGCAGGGTTTGTTTATGCCGTATCCCATTAAAAAGTATGTATTTTAAAAAAGCTTTTTTGGATGAGGCATTAGACTCTAAAACAATATCTTTGATAATTTTTGCAGGAGTGAAGAATATTTTATTCTCACATATTTCTATATCATTCATAACATAAAAATTGCACCAGGTATTAGCTGCTTTATTTGTTACAGAGAACTCTATATTTTTTTTTAGAAGATTTTGTAATTTTTGTTTGGTTATATTTGGGAAAAGGTCTATGCTTATGAAATAGCTGCTTTGTTTTGTTTGCCGTTCTTCAATGGCTCTAAGGAGGAGACGAAGCAACATATATTGATCCTTGTTGATCTTGGGTATATCAATCTTGAAACTATTGAAATTAATTGTATTTATATTCATAAGCATAATTTTACCTTTTTAGCCTTGATGTAAAATAATAAATCAAGAGCATAGGAATTATATCATATTGCAAATAAAAATCAAGCTTTATTTGCAATAATACCAAAAAAATATTTTATATTTTAGTTTCTATTTATCATGTTCTTGACTTTCGGATCTCTAAAATCCTCTATTAATTTATCAAGGCTCTCCAGAGTGTTATTGTATGTTGTACCAATTACATTCTTATCAAGATCTTTAAGTTTAAAATTACAAGTTCCATTTTCATTTTGTAGAATATCTACTACTTCATAGACAATATTATTTATCAGAATTTTTTTACCAATTTGAGGATATTCTATCTCCTCTGTTTCCGCCGCTTCTATTTTCTCTAAGATCTTTTTAGGCTTTTGATTTACTGCCAATTCAAACTCAACTTGATCCAGTTGAGTTAAGTAATATATCTTTTCTTCATCTTTAAAATATTTAAGGTTAAAAGTTTCTAGCAGATTTTCATTATCTTTAAGTTGTTTCCTAAATTCAGACTTACTGTTACGCTGCACCTGTAAATTACCTGTTTTACCAATATCAAACTTATCAAAAATAAAATTCATAGTGTAACCATTTGTAGTTGGTTTGTTTGAGATAATATATCTTATCATTGCCTTTAATTTAACTAGGTTATCTGGGATTGATACAATTTTGTGGGTTAGGGTTTTTGAAATTTTAATGCCTGTGGTATGAGCTAATATTTTGGCCCTTTTGCCTTTAATTGAAACAATATATACATCTTGCTGCTCGCTATAAAAAGCATCATCCAATATTGTAGTGCGATATTCTCCATCTTTCGTGTAAATAATAAAATCAGTCCATCGAAGATCACTAATGAACTGTTTTACTTTGTCTGTTGATTTGGATGGATATTTATACCCCATAGCTTTAGCAATGGCGTAGAGGGATAGATAAATACTATATCCGCCGTTGCTATCTGGCTTGGATACCATTATATGATCGGGTGTGTATGAGCGACAGCACATCTGCATGTTTTTGGTGAAGAGAATGAGAAATAGCTACCTTGTTGGTTTTTGATTTTTCCCATACAATTTTAGGACGCTTGTATTGGATACGCTCTCCTCTTGCAGTGGCATTAAACATATTACGCCTAAAAAAATTGGCGTTCATGTAACCCTCACTTTGCTTTTTACGGAGGTTTGCATACTCTTCTTTGAGTAAAGCTCTTTCTTCTTCAAACAAAATATCGTAAATAGTAGTTTGTATATTTCTTTTTCTCATCTAATATCCTCTTTTATCATTATCCGAACTAATTTTTACTAAAATAACCTTAAAAGAGGATATTCCTCCACCTCATAATAACCCTCCTATAATACCTTATCCCAATCACCATAAGGGATTAGGTTAAAAAGGTTTGTGTTAATATTTGATGCTTGCTGTAAGCACTTATACAATTCACAGTCAATGACACTAAATGAACAATCTGTTTT
>JALSPX010000096.1 GCA_026985755.1 Sulfurovum sp.
TGGATTATACAAGGTCGGGGTATCCTCATCCCGACGTTAATTTGCATATGATATAAATTTGATATACCTATGCGAAATTGATTTACGGATTTTGGATTGATTGGTTGTTATGATTTTTGTCGGGATAAGGATAACCCGACCCACAAAAATCATAATAGATGATGAAAATAAGATAGTATTGATGTTTGAATTGTAACCTACTCCACCGTCACAGATTTAGCCAAGTTCCTAGGCATATCCACATCATTCCCTAATCTTACAGAAATTTCAAGTGCCAAGAGTTGTGTCACTACCATCATTTCAAAAAACTCAAGCATTGGATGAGAATCATACTTGGTTTGTATAAAGTCATCTGCGAGTTCAAATGGTTCTGGAGAGATGGCTAGTATTGTAGCATCTCTAGCAGAGAGTTCTTCTACATTTGACTTTATTTTATCATAATGCATAGACTTTGGCATGAGGGCGATAGTGAAGAGTTCGCTGTCTGCTAGGGCGATAGGCCCATGTTTCATCTCTCCTGCTGGGTAGCCTTCTGCGTGCAGATAAGAAATCTCTTTAAGTTTTAATGCACCTTCAAGAGCAAGCGGGAAGAATATATCTCGTCCTATGAAGAAAAACCCATGTCCATGTAAGTAACGCTTGGAAAGTCTATGTATCCTTTCATGAAGTGTATCAGAGACTACAAGTGCTTTAGGAGCATGTAGCATAGCATCTATTTCTGTTTTTACAGTCTCTTTGGAGATGGTATTTCTGATTTGTCCTACATAAAGTGCTAACATCCAGAGTGTCATACTCTGAGTGGCAAATGCCTTGGTACTTGCCACACCTTTTTCTATCCCTGCACGTGTGAGTATAGCAGCATCACTCTCCCGTACGATAGAAGAATTATCTACATTACAAATACTTAGTGTTTTGAGTCCCGCGGCTTTTGCCATTTTGAGTGCTTCTAGTGTATCAGCAGTCTCACCACTTTGTGAAATAGTAATAAAGAGGGTTTTGTTTGTGAGAAATGGCTCTTTGTATCTAAATTCCGAAGCTATTTCCACATCACAACGCATCTTTCCAATACGTTCAAAAAGATAAGAACTAGCAAGTGCAGAGTTATATGAAGTTCCACATGCACAAATAGTAATAGCATAGATACCTTCAAAGAAGTTATCATCGAGTTCTTCAAAATGTATAGAATCATCTAAGACCCTTCCCATCATCGTCTCACCCATGACACGGCTTTGTTCATAGATCTCTTTTTCCATAAAGAAACGGTAGCCATCTTTTTGTGCCAGTACTTTGTCTGCTGTGAGGGCTTGCTTGGTAAAGCTTTTTTCACCGTTGGCATCAAAAAGTTTGACTTCCCCTTGTCTGGCATAGCCATACTCACCATCTTCTAGGTAATAGACTTCTGTAGCTTTGCCGATGATAGGGGTATCAGAGGAGGCAAAATAGACATCATTACCATTAAACCCTATGAGCATCGGAGAGCCATTTTTGGCAAAGTAAATCGTATCAGGATCAGCCTCGGTGATGAGTAGGGTAGCATAGGCTCCCTCTAGTCTGTTGATAGTCTGCTCAAAGGCAGAAAATACATCGGTATTGGTTTTGTGGTTTTTTTCAAAAAGATGCACAATGGTCTCTGTGTCTGTTTGGCTTAAAAAGGTCACCCCATCGTTTTGTAGTTCTTCTTTGAGTGCTTGATAATTTTCTATAATCCCATTGTGAACTACATAAGAGTATGCACCTAAGTGTGGATGCGCATTAAGCTCTGTAGGTTTACCATGCGTTGCCCAGCGTGTATGACCAATGGAGATACCAAAGTCTTCAGAGTGATAGTTTTTGGTTTTTTCTCTTAGGTTTTCGAGTTTGCCTATGGCTTTAAATTGGTTAAGTTTTTCACCTTCAATCACAGCGATACCTGCTGAGTCATAGCCTCTATACTCTAACTCTTGAAGTCCATCTAGCAGTATCTCTTTTTTTTCTTTATTTCCTAGGTATCCTACGATTCCACACATAGATTATTCCTTTATAATTTTTTTAGTTATTGTGTTAACATTATGACAAAAGTTTCCATTCTTTTCGATGAGAAACATGTCTTTGACTCTATTTTTGAGTGTGTGCACTTTGGCTGTGACGATATCTATACCCATTTGGTCAAATATAGTGATGATATAAGCAAGAAGTCCTTTTTGATTTTTGGTATTGATATGCATAAGGGCATAATTTTTAGAGTGCTTACAATCAATGCTGACCTCTTTTGCTAAAATGGAGGGCTTGTAGTCTCTTGTCTCTACAGTATCATAAAAAGAAGCATGTATAAAATCAATAATAAGAGGGATTTCATCTTCGTTTGCCTTATGGGAGAAATCAATTTTAAAATATTTGAGCCCATCAAAGAGTTTACATATATCCATATTAACTACATCAAGGTTATGTACTCTAGAGAGAAAATGTCCTAAATGAAAGTTGTTCTTTCTGATGATTTCCACGGTTAAGTGTCTGTCATTACTAATGAGATATTCATAGTTTTGTGTAGAAAATGCTTTTTTAGATATATCCAAAATGCGTTGTGGATGGTAACGTAAAAAAAGTAAATTGGAGGGGATATGAAGTATTTTTTTTTGTTGAGATTTTTGAAGTGCCAAAAATTCAGGTAGCTTTTTTAAGCTAGACTCTTTTTTACTTCGTTTGGTAGCTTCATCCAACATGACTGTCTTGTCTAATACTTCTTGAGCATGTTTGTAGAGGGTTTTTATCAGTTTTGCATTAAAAGAGTTGTAGATATCATTTCCCACACCTGACATATCTGCATATGTAAGTATATATATCAAATCTAAAAGTTTTTGCGAAGGAAAATGTGAAGCAAAAGAGAGAATAACTTTTTCATTATAAATATCTTCACGCTGAGCGATGCGACTCATGAGCGTATGATGCAAAATAAGCTGTTCACCTATCAATATAAGTGCTTGTTCAATACCTAATTTATTTGCAAAAACTCTAAATAATACCGTACCCACTTGATGATGGTCACGTTTGCGACCTTTTCCTGCATCATGTAAAAAAGTAACAATTTTTAGCATGGCACGCTCATCTTGGGTGAGGTCTTTGTATAGTTGCAAAATAAAAGGATCTTCAATATGTTCTAGATGATAGAGACATTTGAGTGAGTGAATATCTACAGCATATTGATGGTAGCCATCAAATTGGGGTAAATCTACTACTTTTTTAATAGGGGGTATGGTATACCCTAATAGTTTGGCATACGAGAGTGTAGAGAGTACATATGAGCTATAAGGCTTATAAAATATTTTTTTAATATTACTATAGAGGGCATCATCTAAACGTTCCGGTTTAGGCACATTGATGAGTTGTCGTAACAGTGTAGGGTGTGCATGAAAAGGCTTAGATGCTTTGTTCCCCAACTGTAAAAGAATTTCGTCAAGATGTTTGGTTCTTTTTTTAGGATACATATAGTTTTTTGTATCATCTTTTTTTATATAATCATGTGTAAGTATATCCAACCATATCATACTATATAGACGAATGGTTTTTAAAGAAGAAGTTACTTTTTTGGCAAATTTCATGTGACCATATTTATTTTGTGTATATCCTAAAAGTTCGGATACTTTGGGTATGAGGTCTAGGCGTAGTTT
>JALSPX010000097.1 GCA_026985755.1 Sulfurovum sp.
CTACCACATCTACAAAATCAAGTGCATGCAGGTGATAGAAGTGTACCAAGTGGTCATGCATATAAAGTGCCCCTTGAATAAGGTTACGTACCAAACGTGCATTTTTAGGAATCGTGATATTAAAAGCATCTTCCACTGCCTCGATACTTCTTTGGTAGTGTGTGCCTGTACACACACCACAGATACGCATTGTCATCAAACCTACATCTCTTGGATCTCTGTCTTTTACAATAGTTTCTATACCTCTAAACATCGTTGAGGATGAGTATGCATCGATAATCTTGTTGTTACTGTCAATCACAGCTTCAATTCTAAGATGCCCTTCAATTCTTGTAATCGGGTCAACGATAATATGTTTATTTCCATTTGGATCGGTTTTATGGAAACCTTTTTCTTCCGCTACTGGAGAGCTTGCCTCTACCCCTCCAGCTGTTACATTCGATTCTGCTTGTTCATTCATTTCTGGCATTATGCTTCTCCTGCTTCTTCTTTTTTACCTGCTACTGCGCTTGCTGCTGCATGAATACCAATACCGATACCCGCTGCTGTCAACAATCCTAAACCAAACTCATCAACGGTCTTTTCAACCCCACCTGTCGGTGCTTTGATATTGGCATTTGCCATCGGTCTTTCATAGGCATATTTGTCCCAGAAGTCTGGTTCTGAACACCCAATACACCCACGTCCTACACCAATAGGCCAGTTCACACCTTCGTTATAGCGAATGATAGAACAGTTGTTAAAAGTCATTGGTCCTTTACATCCCATCTTGTAGAGACAGAAGTTATTTTTCGCACCTTCATCACCCCACTCTTCTACATACTCACCTGCATCAAAGTGTGCACGTCTTTCACAGTTGTCATGAATACGATACCCAAATGCAAACTTAGGACGTAAAAGTGAATCAAGTTCAGGAATAGTCCCGGTAAGTACAAAGTGTAAAATAACCCCTACCATGTTTGATGGGTTTGCTGGACATGCAGGAATGTTAATTAAAGGTTTTCCTTTGACAATATCCATCACACCTACTGCATCTGTAGGGTTCGGTGCTGCTGCTGGGATACCACCATATGTTGCACAAGAACCTACAGCCACAACTGCTGCTGCTCCTTCTGCACCACGTCTAAGGTGGTCTACAAATGTTTCACCTTTGGCACCTATGGTTCCATACTGTCCATCCATACCAAGTGGCACTGCACCCTCTACAAAGAGTAAGTACTTCCCTTTAAAGTGCTCCATCGCCTCTTCCATCTGCTTCTCAGCTTGATGCCCAGAAGCCGCTTGGAGTGTTTCATGGAATTCAAGCGAAATAATGTCTAAGATAATTTCATCAATCTGTGGTCCATCTGAACGTAAAAGTGCTTCTGAGTTACCTGCACAGTCCTGAAGTTCCATCCAAATAACAGGGACTCTGTTCATGAGTACAGCTGCTTCCGCTACCAGTGGTGTAAATGAGGCAGGAAGCATAAGCATCGCAGTGGTTGCAGATGCCCATTTAAGAAAATCTCTTCTCTCTAAGCCTTGCTCTGTAACACTTTCTAGAAAGTCCATTCTATTGTTGAGGGGTTTGAGTTTTTTTAACTCCTCTATTCTTTTTTGACACGATACATACAAATCATCATAATAACTGTCACCCTTATTTGTATCTACCTGGGCACTTTCTGCCGTAAAGAGTTTCTTTACGGATTCTTCTTTACCTATACTCATATTTCTCTCCTTTTTAGTGTTCAGAATGCTAATTGAATAACTATTCACTATTCTAAGGAAAGTAAACTTAAATAAAAATGAATAACCATTCAAATTTTAAAAAAAAGAGTTTTTTATTAATTTATAAACATAAGTTTTCATAATAATACTTGGAGTTATTGCGCAGTGCAAACAGAACAGACATCAAACGCACGGAAAATAAAGGTAGCTTCTTCTATACTTTTAGAACCTACCATAGCCTCTATGGCGATGCCTTGCTCCTCTTCGGTACCATGGCTAAGATTCCACTGCGTAGGCGTGATAATCTCATACTTTGAGATGCATCCCTCTTTTACTATGGTCTCATGAATCAGTGAGCCACGTGCTGCTTCTACGACACCTGTACCTTGAAAATCACCTACTTGTGTATCATGAGACAAAGTGCATGAGGGTTCGTCGAGGACTAAATTTTGTAGGAGTCTCTTACTATAGTCCAAAAGCTGTGCCACTTCATGGATACGTGCAAAGACACGCGTAAGCAAAGAGTCTTTATAGCGTTTATGGAAACTCTTGACTATAGGTGTCTTGGCTACCATACCACGTGCCAAAGGGCCCACCTCATAGAGTTTTTCTTTATAAGTCACTGCTTTGGCTACTGTGCCATGCTGTATAGACTCTTTTACATAACGTGTATCTATACTAGAGACATTCGTGACGATAGACTTACCTGACCGAGAGAGCATACAATCACCAAAGACAATAAATCTATCATGACTTCTACCCATCTGAGCCATCTCATGGCTACCCATAAGATGTAAAAGTTGTCCAAAATCTCCCTCTATTTTATGCAACTGCGAAATTGAATCTATACACAGATAATCCTCTAAACTAACTCCTGTCACTACTTGTTCAAAAAACTTTATGGATTCGTTTACAAGACTCTGTGCCTGCATCACATCTAAGTGTGTGGGGTCACACGTCACCCCACCTGGTACTGCATAGCTAGAGTGTGGCCACTGCCCTGCGAAGATTGCCAAGGCTTTGGTAATCACCGACGAGAGATAGGTCGCTTTTATGGCATAGTTCTCTTCACTTTTTTGCTCGACATAGGCTTCTAGCTGAGGGAGTATGGTCATATAGAGCCATTTGATGTGGTTTTGTATCAGCTCACAAGAGAGTGTGAACTCTCGTATATCATTGGCTTTGTTACTCAGCACTATATGCAGACCTGCTTTAGTATAGCCATCTTCTATGGCACGCACAGCAGAGAGTAGATGCGCATGGTTACAGATACCACATACCCTAGGTGTAATAACCAAAGCATCACGAGGGGCTTTGCCTCGAAGTATCTCTTCTATACCACGGTAAAACCCAAAGTTAATCTTGACATCTTCTATGAGACCATCCTTAAAGGTAAAGTCGAGTTCGGCTTCTCCTTCTATCTTTTCTATGAGTTGCTTGATGTGAATTTTCTTTTTCATTGCCTGTCTCTTTTTTGACAAAGCAAAGCTTCATCAAAAATTCCTCTCACTAAAGTATTGTACGCGTACAATAATGAAATCATAACTGATTTCATCTATCATACTCCAAAAGACGCTCCGAAAAACGCTTTATTTTAAAACTTTTTACTACCCCAGTCAGTGTCAAGTAGGCACGTCTTGGCACACCCAAAGGCATCTTGGCAGGGATACCCATATTGGTCTGTGTTTTAAAGAGTGCTGTTTGAGGAAAATGTGGCTCTGTACACCCAAAACAAGGCGTACCAGCACGTGTTTTCGAACTCACATCATTCCAAAGTATCTTGTTACATGACCCACGTGTATAAGGGGCTTGACACCCCTGTTCATAAAAGAGACAGCCCTCTTTTAGCCCAAAGTTTTTCGTATCTATTTTCCACTCGAAGTATTCGTTTCGTGTACAGCCAGTATGTAC
>JALSPX010000098.1 GCA_026985755.1 Sulfurovum sp.
CACGTTCTGCTAGCCATTTATTGTAAAGATAACTTTGATAAGCAGAAACCAGGAGTTTTTCTTTGCTTCCTTTTAGACGTTTTCCTGAGTGGGCTATCTCTTTTCCCTGCATATAAGAACGATTATCTTCACCAAAACGTTGATAGCCATAGTAGTTTGGTATCCCTTTTGTTTGAAGCATTTTGGCTGTGGTATCAAAAAACTTTGCATCTTTTTCATTTATATTATGTAATATTATAGAAAATCTATTTCCTTTGAGATGACCTATTTTAATAGGATTTTTATGATAGGTACGTTCAAGTATCTCAATCTTCTCTGTGGTTAGATTTTTAAGTAACTCTTTTTCTTTATTTTTAGGAATAGATATATATTGTATGGTGGTTGCATTCTTGTCTTTTAGCCCTGCGTACCCAATGTCACGTTCTTCTAGTCCTGTAGCTTTTGCCAGTACAGTGATGAGCTTCCATGTACTCATATCACTCTTTTTGATAGTAAGTACAAGATAGTTACCAGTGCCAGTAAAGGTATAAAGAGGGACTTCCTCAACGAAAAAGCGTTCTACTGTTTGTTTGAAGTCAAAATGTAGTGGCGTATGGCTATATGCGTAAGTTTTTATGTAATTCATAAGTGGAAGTATAGCAGAGTTTGTATAGGCAAAAGCCTATACCGTTAAATTATTTGATTAAGAAAGAAATTTTTGCATTAATCCTGTATTTGACAATCTTATCACCATCTACTTTAGCAGACATATTGGTAATATTAATACTTTTAATCGCCTTCACACTTTTACTTGCAGACTTTACAGCAGATGCTGCAGCATCTTCCCATGATTTATCTGATTGTGCCAATACCTCAATTACTTTTACTACTTTTGACATTGTGTCTCCTTTTCTTAATAAGATGTTCTATTGTAGCACTATTTTGCTTAACCACATTTCCCTGGAGCACATTTCATGTCTCCACATTTACCTTTTAATTTACTTTTAATACTACCTGAATGCATTTGATTCATCATAGATTTCATCTCCTCAGGAGATGTAATCCATTTGTACCCTTTATTAAGGGTTAGTAGACCATATATAATTACAAGTAAAGCAGCAAATTTCATCATAATAGCACGTAAATTTCCTTTTTGAAGAAACTTTGTCACAAATCCCAAGAAAAAAAGTGCAGGTATCGTAGCCAAACCAAAGGTCGCCATGACCAAAGCTCCACCCCAAGGACTAGCAGTACTGGCTGCAAATACAGCAAAAGCGTAGACTAACCCACAAGGGATAATGCCATTGAGCATACCAAGTAAATAAAAACTTCCATAACTTTTTGAAGTGATGAGTTTTTTAAAACTATTTTGATACCAAGTATATTTCGATATTGACCATTCAGCCGAATTTAAAAATCTAATATTACCTAGCAAACTTAATCCTGTAAGGAGCATAAGCATACCAGTAAGAACAAAAAGAGCGCCTTTGGTTGCAGGGGTAAAAGCAATGAATTTACCTATGGTACCAAAAAGTGCACCTAAGAGAGTATAGGTGGTTACACGACCAAAATTGTAGGCAAGATGTGATGCTGTTTGTCTAAAGTATGAAGAATTATCATCTATTTTTGAAGAGGTATATGCAACGACGATCCCGCCACACATGCCAATACAATGTCCTACAGACCCTAAAAATGCAGTAGTAAGTATGATGATTAAATCAATATTTCCCATAAGTCATTATCCATTTTTGTAAAACTATAGTATACTTTTGTTAAAATAGTGTTAAACGCTCATTCTGTGGATATGATTTAACCTAAATTATGCAATAGGGTTTAACCCAAAATATGCATTAGAATCATTTGGGTTTAAGTGTGAGCACTGCTAAAAGTATAAGGAACACAATGAAAATAGCAGACAAAAAAGCACTCAAACGAGAGTCTATCATTCAGACTGCTTTGCAACTTTTTTCGACCAATGGTTTTCACCGTACAACCATACCTGACATCGCAGCTAAGCTACAGATGTCGGTGGGCAATTTATATAACTATTTTTCATCTAAAGATTTATTGGCACAAGAGATTATCAAATATACTTCTGAAGCACTGGGTGAAAAAATACGTGATGTCAATCTGACAGATGACAGCGCGGAGGCTAAGATACATCAAATTGTGACTATTTACTTTACTATGGCAAAAGAGAAGCCTGAGATGATAGAGTATTTTTTACGTGTCTATCTGGCTAACCGTGAAGTATTTAGAGATGGCTGTGAGGGAATGGTCTGTGTCTCTGGATTTATTACCGAGATTATGATCTTTTTCGATGATTGTGTAAGCTCTGGTGAGCTTCGTAACCAAGATTTCTTTTCGGCTTTTGGTCTTTTTATGGGATATTTGGGGGGTATGGTATTTCTACAAGGGGAAGAAGTCTTGCCTAAAGAGATAGAGTTCTATATAGATGATATCTCCCGAAATATCTACAATGCACTCAAGGCATAATAATGTTGAACCAAACTAAACCTCGTTTACTTTGGTTACAGTCTATTACCTGTAATGGGAATACCCACTCTTTTTTAAATCACCCCGATCTTTTTTCTATTCTTTCTCATTTTGAAGTGGTGCATCATCCTATGCTTGATAGTATCTATTCTATGGAGGAGTTGCTTCAAGGTAGTGTACCTTGTGATGTGCTTATACTTGAGGGTTCTTTTAAAGAGGAGGGGTTTTTGAAAGCAGGGGTGGAGGTCTCATCACTTATTCATGCCTATGCACAAAAAGCCAAGCACATTATCTCTGCAGGAACCTGTGCTACCTTTGGAGGGATATTTAAGCAAAATGACCCAGACAATATCTCTGGCTTTTGTTTTGACCTCGAAGAAAAAACTTCACGCTATGAGCACTATGCTTCCAAGCTCATCTCTCTACCTGGCTGTCCTATCCACCCTAAGTGGATGTCCTATGTGTTACTGATGCTTGCCAACAAAAGAGAGATAGCTATAGACCATCTACATAGACCCGTAGAACTCTATGGCTACACCGTACATACTGGCTGTACACGAAACGAATACTTCGAGTGGAAAATAGATACGAAAAACTTTGGGCTAAAAGAGGGCTGTCTCTTTTATGAACAGGGGTGTCAAGGCCCTTATACACGTGGGTCGTGCAATAAGATACTCTGGAATGACGTGAGCTCAAAAACACGTGCAGGAACGCCTTGTTTTGGGTGCACAGAGCCACATTTTCCTCAAACAGCACTCTTTAAAACACAAACCAATATGGGCATACCAGCCAAAATGCCTTTGGGTGTACCTAGACGTGCCTATCTGACACTGACTGGTGTGGTGAAAAGTTTTAAGATTAAACGTTTTTCTCAGAAATTATTGGAGTATGATAAATGAAGCAAGTCCACATCAAGAAACTTATAGAAAAGATAGAAGGAGAAGCGGAACTCGACTTCACCTTTAACGATGGTCTCATAGAAGATGTCAAGATTAACTTTGGGTTTTACCGTGGTATAGAAGAGATACTTAGAGGCAAAGCCCCTCGTGATGCTTTGGTCATTACACCTAGGGTATGTGGCATCTGTAACCATGCGCATCTACTCTCTGCTGTGCGTGCCATAGAAGATGG
>JALSPX010000099.1 GCA_026985755.1 Sulfurovum sp.
TAGCTGTGCTTTTACCTCATCCGCTGATGATGTAATGTCTATTGTCAGACCAATGGTGTTACCATTGATAAGAATATCTTTTACAAAACCAAAACTTACGATATCTTTTGTAAATCCTGGGTATGTCACATTTTTCAATGCTTCTAATACATTTTCTTGTGTCATTTGATTCCTTTTAAAAATTGTTATAAAGAGTTATACCAACCAAATCTTAAATAGGCTTTAAAAAAAAGACTTTTTACTAATTAAGAGATAAATTATCTGATTAAAGAATTAATAAAGCTACTCTATGTATAATTCGTTACTTATTGTTACATAAATATGAAAGGTCATTTTGTCAAATACAACACTGATACTACTGAGTGCTGGAAGTGCTACTAGATTTGGTACCAAGGTCAAGAAGCAGTGGCTTTACACACATGAGACACCCCTTTGGTTACATGTGGTAAAACACTTTGAGGGCTCTGCTGATTTTGAAAACATCATCGTTGTCTCTACAGCTGAAGAGATAACTACAATGAAAAACTTTGCTAATTATACGTATGTGGAGGGTGGCAACAGTAGACAAGCTTCTCTAAAAAATGCACTTACTCATGTCAACACAACATATGTAATGGTCTCAGACATCGCAAGATGCTGTGTTCCTAGCGATATGATACTACGCATACTCGAAGCCAAAGAAGAAGCCTCATGTATCGTACCTGTTTTACCCGTGATAGATACACTCTACCTAGATGGTAAACCTATAGACAGAGACCAAACGAAAATCATACAAACCCCACAACTCTCCAACACCAAACTACTCAAAGAGGCATTACAAACTGAAACACTCTTTAGCGATGACTCCTCTGCCATTGCCTCATTGGGTGAGAACGTACACTTTGTAGAGGGCTCTAGCAAAGCACACAAGCTCACAACCATTGAAGATTTACAAAAAGTAACGTGTCTCAAAGCACCATCACCTAGAACACTCACTGGTTTTGGTATAGATATACACCCTTTTGAAAAAGGCAAGCAAATGATGCTCTGTGGTGTGCCAATAGATGTCAACTATGGTTTCAAAGCACATAGCGATGGAGATGTGGCTATCCATGCACTCATCGATGCACTGTTAGGTGCGGCGGGCATGGGTGATATAGGTGAACTTTACCCAGATACGGAAGCATCCTATGCAGGAGCAGATTCAAAAGAGCTCCTACGTGACACTGTAAAACGTATCAAGATGTATGGCTTTACCATAGGTAACATCGACATGACTATCATGGCAGAAGCACCAAAACTTTTACCCTATAAAGATGAAATGAAAGATACGATAGCACAACTATTAGGTATACGAAAAAACTTCGTCAATATCAAAGCAACCACAGCTGAAAAGCTAGGCTTTGTAGGACGAAAAGAGGGTGTGACTGTTCACGCCATAGCAAATTTAACTTATTTAGACTGGACACAACTATGAAAATAATCATTGTAGAAAATGAACTCTATTTGGCACAAAGTATCGCCTCAAAACTTAACGAAAATGGTTTTAATACTGAGATATTTAGCTCTATCAAAGAAGCGATGCAAAGCAATGGAGATGTATATTTACTCTCTACGAACATGCCAGGACAAGATACAACACCGCTTATTAAGGCCTTTAAAGACAAAATCATCATACTCATGGTGAGCTATATCAACAATGACACGGTCTCATTACCACTTAAACTGGGAGCAAAAGACTACATTGTGAAACCATTTATGATAGAAGAACTCTTGCGTAAAATAGAACATTATGAGGAGTATCAAGAGCTTAAAAAACGTACAGCACTCTATGAAGAGTATATGGATAACCTACTGCAAGATATCAAAACAGATTTCCCTGTAGATAAACTCGATCCTCCTCTAGTGATACAAACCAATTATCAAAGACTTGTAGATAAAGTGGTCTTTGAGTATGCGAGAAGAGAGAATAAACTACTTACATTTATACCACTCTCACAAAAAGATTGGAAAGACAAAATCTACCATAGTCCCTCTACATCGATACTATATATTACTGAAATACATGCACTTAAAAAAGCTGATACTGCACACCTGCTTGAATTACTAAAATCCTATCAATTTATTTTATGTTGTACAGAGGAGATTGACTGTGATTTTGAAACAATCACACTCAATACAGACTCTAAACTTTATGACCAAAATGAAATACTGACTATTGATGATTATGTCAAATTTATTGTCAATGCTTTTCAATATAAATTTCCTGATACGGAACTCTCCAAAAAACTAGGTATTTCAAGAAAAAGTCTATGGGAAAAACGTAAAAAATACGAACTCTTTAAAAAGAAATAGCCAAAGGAATTACACATGACACAAGCTAAAACACTTTATATTGATACCGAGGCACTTTCTACTTTGGCACTGGTACAAGCTGGGCTTATCTCTCCTGTAGATAAGCTTATGAATCAAGCTGAAGCAAAAGAGGTAGATAAAACAAAAATGTATAAGGGCGTACCCTTCCCCTTTGCATTTGTACTCGCACCCATAGGTCAAAAAAACCATAAAATACTCCAAAACCTTAACAAAGGAGATAAAGTTGATCTCATCAATGAAGGAAACAAAGTAGGAGAACTTACCGTAGATGAAACCTTTCCTATTGACGCAAATCAAAGATTACATAATATTTATGGCACCTCTGATGCTTCACACCCAGGGGTAAAGAATACCACAGCTAGATTGGGGAGTATCGCTGTATCAGGTGAGTACCATGTTAATTATCCTCTCATACAAGACAACATGAACCGTATCCAAAAGATGATTAAACAAACGGGTGCAAAATTTGTCTCTTCTATTATGCTCGCTGCCAATCCACTCAACCGTGCACATGAACGTATGATTCGACAAGCTATCTCTGAAAGTGATTTACTCATCATTTTTTTACGTAAACCTTTTACTTCTGAAGGTTTACGATACGATATACGTCATAATGCACTCACCATTTTTATAGAAAACTTTTTACCCAAAAACAAAGTACTTATTGTTCCGTTTGAAAATACCTATATTTTTGCAGGCTATAATGAGCTTATCTTAGATGCGCTATTGGCAAAAAATCATGGCTGTCATCAGCTCGTCGTAGGTAAAAATCATGGTGGCCTCGGATTATATTATGAAGAGAATAAACTCTCTTCGGTGTTTGATCATTGCAAAAATATAGATATTCATATCAAAACAGTCGATGAGTATGTCTATTGTGATACCTGTAAAACCTTGGTCAGCACCACGACTTGTCCACATGGACAACATCACCATGTACATTATCATTCAGAGTCTATTATGGCACTGATTCAAACAGGACTCATCCCTCCTGCCATTCTCATGAGAAAAGAGGTCTCTGCCAATATTTTGGCATCACTTTTCCCTGAACGATTTAGGAACCTCCAAGAGATACACTACGCACTCATGCCTAGTTCTGGTCTACTCGAAGAACAGAGTGATGAACAATTCTATCTCAAACTTATAGAACTACACCAAACATCATCCCTCACATAGGAAAACATATGACATTACAAAAACTTTTTTTAACTTTTGGAGGGGCAGGTCTTAG
>JALSPX010000100.1 GCA_026985755.1 Sulfurovum sp.
GTGTTGTTGGACGCGTATTATAGCACCCTCTTCCTTCTTTGTCAAGTGTTTTTACTAAAAATGTGTAAATTCTTTGCAATTCTTTTTTTACTTACATTAAATATAAATAAACTATATTAATGTTTGATCACACTCATTGCATTATTTAAGCATAATTCTTTATAATGGTTGCAATTATCCCTTTTCAAGGAAAATATATGATATATAAGAAACTTTTAATTTGTGTCGTTATCTTATTCAATATTGCATGTACGCAAACTCTACATTCTACAACAAAAGAAAAAAGATATATTCATCAAACAATACAACAAAATAAGATTGAGGCAAAAAAGGCAAAAGAGGCATATTTGAGACTTCAAAGAACAAGAAACAAAGAGTAATACCTTTATTAACCTTAGATTAATCTCTCTGCACTATACTTACTAAAAATTACTCAACAAAAGGAAATATTATGGCTTTATATGATAGAGACTATACTTCGATCGATACAGGATATGTACAGGAAGGTACATCTGTTGCTTTTATGAAACAAACCTATCAGCTTCTTGCGGCTAGCATGATTGCTGCAGCTGCTGGGGCTTATGTCACTTTGCCTTATGCAGAGACAGTGATGCAATACAAATGGTTTATTTTTGGAGCAGAACTTTTAGTGCTATTTTTTGGGCTAAGTATGTCAAGAGGCAAACCTGGGCTAAATTTAGCAATGCTCTTTGTTTTCACTTTCTTATCTGGCGTTTCGCTTGTGCCTCTTTTAGCATCTCTCATTGGCGCAGGTAATGGTGCAGTTATTGGCAATGCTTTTTTAATGACTTCAGTGCTATTTGGTGCATTAAGTCTATTTGCCATTAACTCAAAAACGGACTATTCTAGCTGGGGGAAACCGCTATTTATCACGTTAATTGTGGTGATTATTGCCTCACTCGTCAACTATTTTTTATTGCAAAGTCCAATAATGCATATTGTCATTACAGCTGGCATTCTGTTGCTGTTTTCATTTTTTACGATATATGACACGCAAAACATTGCAAATGGTGCCTATGATTCACCTGTAGATGCCGCAGTATCTTTATATTTAGACTTTCTCAATATGTTTACTGCATTACTCCAAATGCTTGGTCTCTTTGGTGGAGATGACTAATAGAATCTCCACTTGCTTAGTCAGCAAGTGAAGTCGCCTCCACAAATAAAACTTCAAACTCTAGATAGCCTAAAGGATAGGTATCTAGAAGTTGTTTAGTCTTCTTAAATGTTAACTGCTTTTCCCCACCGCTTACACCACTTTTTTTAATATAATGTAACATCTCTCTTGCTGTTTTAAATTCTAATGTATATTGCTGCAGTTCAAATGTCGCTTGGTAATATTTTTCAATAGTCTCTTTTAGGAGATTTTCTGAATAAATAGGAGAGTGTAGCTTTGCGGTTTGATGCAAAGTTTTAAATGTGTTGGCTGTAAAAATAGCAAAATATGCCTTGGTTGATACGCTTGAAAGTTCTGAAAATACAAAGTTTAAATCTTCGCTCCACTGTAATGCAGAAGAAGAAATAAGTAAGGTCCTATCTTTTACAAGATTTAACTTTTGAATACTCCCCATAATATTAAAATCTGCACATATTTTTTGGGTTTTGCTATCCTCAGGATGTAGTGCCAGCATCTCTTTAGAAGCATCTAGTGCCAAAAAAGTATCAAAATCTATTTTACGTTTTTGTATATTTTTATACACCTCGCCACTACCACATCCTATATCCAATATAGTGCTGTATTGTGTCCTAGAAAGTTTGCTTACCAATCGTCTTGCAACTTCAGCTTGAATAAGATTATACCTATCATATTCATGTGCAAAACGAGCAAATTGTCTAATAGTTTTAGAAACTTCTTTTTTGCGTATAGGCACTATTTCTCCATCTTCATCACTATTTCAAACTTTTTTAGGTATAATCGCCGAAATTATACCCAAATTTAGTTTGGCTATAGCACTATCATATATAAAGAGGCAAACTTATGACATCAACACTTTTAATCGTACAAATCGCACTTGCAATTGCAATCACAATATCAGTACTACTTCAAAAAAGTTCAAGTATCGGACTTGGTGCTTATAGCGGAAGCAATGAATCTGTTTTTGGTGCCAAGGGACCTACAGGTTTCCTAGCTAAAGCAACATTTACGCTTGCCCTGTTATTTATTGTGAATACATTAGCACTTGGGTATCTCTATACGAGCCAAAACTCTGCATCAGTTGCAGATACTATTGTTCCTGCAAATAATGCAGCGGTACCTGCTGCACCAACAAAAGAAAACAGTACACCTACAGCACCCTCCGCTCCAAAAACTAAATAATACACTAAAGAAGAATTCTCCTTCTTTATGTTACTTCTTCCTCTATCCCTCTCAATACACAACAAGGAAAAAAAGGGTAAAATTTGCCTAATACACAGCTAAGGATAGAATCATGACAAATGAAATTTTTGAACATACTTCAGAAAATATGGATAAAAGTATCGAAGCACTCAAAAGAGACTTCGCAACACTCAGAACAGGAAAAGTAACTACAGGTATTGTGGACAATATTAAAGTAGACTACTATGGCACAATGACTGCCCTCACACAAGTAGGCAATGTTATTGCTACGGATGCCACAACAATCAGTATTACGCCATGGGAAAAGTCTCTATTGCCTGATATTGAAAAAGCAATTCAAGAGGCGAATATTGGTGTAAATCCAAACAATGATGGGGACTTCATTAAACTCTTTTTCCCACCAATGACATCTGAACAAAGAGCAGAGATTGTAAAACAAGCTAAAGGCATGGTAGAAAATGCTAAAGTGGCCATACGTAATGTTAGAAAAGACGGCAACGATAAAATAAAAAAGCTTGAGAAAGATAAAGAGATAAGTGAAGATGAATCTAAAAAGGCTCAAGAGCAAATTCAAAAAATAACCGATGAGCATATTGCCAAAGTGGATGAAGCTTTTAAGGTAAAAGAAGCCGATATCCTCAAGGTATAACATGAATGTAGAACAAATCTATAAAGATGCCAATGCACTTCTAGATGGGCATTTTCTTTTAGCTAGCGGGAATCACTCTTCTCGTTATTTACAAAGTGCTAAAGTCATGGAGTACCCTAAAAAAGCCGCATTGCTTACAGATGCCCTTGCAACTATGATAAAAGATGCTGGGATAGCAGTGGATACTGTTTGTGCACCTGCGCTTGGAGGTGTGCTCACAGGCTACGAACTTGCACGATCACTTGATGTACGTTCAATTTTTGTAGAAAAAAAAGAGGGAGGCATGGAACTTCGACGTGGCTTTACTATAGCAAAGGGTGAAAGAATCATCATTTGCGAAGATATCATCACCACAGGAGGTTCTGCACTCAAAGCTGCTAAAGCCATAGAGGCACTGGGTGGAGAAGTGGTAGCCTTTGCTTCGCTTGCCAACAGAGGTTTTTGTAAACGTGTAGGGGGAAATAATACTGCCAAAGCGGAATGTGCTTTGCCTCAGAATGTACCTCTTTTTGCACTAGATGATTTTAGCTTTGAA